>JAFOFP010000289.1 GCA_017387285.1 Lachnospiraceae bacterium | reverse complement strand
GTTTGCGGGGCTTACGGTGATTGCCGCCGGCTCTGCTATGGTTGAGATGATTCTGACACAGCTTGTGATTAACAGTCGATATGCGCTGATGAGTCTGGCGCTCGGACAGCGACTGGGGGCGAAGGTCGGTACGGGGAGACGGCTGCTTGCCGCATTTTTTAATACAGATGAAATTTTTGCGTTGGGAATGTCTCGGGGAAAAAACCTGACGACGACGTTCTTTGTAGGTTCCGGTGTGGTTGCATTCCTTGGTTGGACAGCCGGAACGGCGATGGGAGCGATAGCAGGATCACTGCTGCCGGTGTCCGTGCGGATGGCGCTGGGGGTTATGCTCTATGGAATGTTCATTGCCATTGTCGTTCCTCAGGCCCAGGAAGAGAAACCGATCCTGGTGTCGGTTGTCCTGGCATTGATCGTCAGTGGCCTGTTTGCGTGGGTGCCCTGGCTGGCACAGATTTCTGATGGTTTGGCCATTGTGATCGGTACGGTTGTGACTGCGTCGGTGTGTGCGATCCTGTTCCCTGTGAAAGAAGAGGAGGAGACGCAATGAGTATATACATTTATATTGGTGTGATGGCAGTCACCACCTATTTGGTTCGTGCTCTTCCGCTGACGCTTTTTAAGAAACCGATCCGTAATCGTTTTTTGAAGTCATTCCTTCATTATGTCCCTGCAGCATGTCTGACGACCATGACATTTCCGGCAATTCTGTATGCCGGAGAGAATGTGGTCAGCGGTGCTGTCGGTCTGCTGGTTGGAGTAGGACTCTCACTGAAAAAGAAGAGCTTGATCGTTGTCGCAGTTGCCAGCTGCGCGGCGGTGTTTCTTACGGAACAATTGATTAAGCTGCTCGTCTTTTAGGGGAAGCGAAAAGGCAGGGCTGTTTGTGTAGAAACTGAGGATGATGAGAGACAGGAGTAAGAGAGACATGTTGCGACGATTTTTACGTTATTATAAGCCACATACGAAAATGCTGGTGCTGGATATGCTGGCATCGCTGTTGATCTCAGTGATCGGAATGGTTTACCCCATTGTGACCAATAAGATGCTGAATATCTATATTCCGGAGAAAATGTACACCACCATTGTGATCTCCGGTGTGGCGGTGCTGACTTTATATGTGGTTCGTATGCTTTTAAGGTATTTTGTGCAGTATTACGGGCATATTATCGGTGTCAAGATGCAGTCTCAGATGCGTCTGGATCTGTTTTCTCATCTGCAGCGTTTGCCCTTTCATTTTTATGATAATCATGAGACCGGTCGGATCATGACCAGAATTACCAGTGATTTGTTCGAGGTCTGTGAGCTGGCTCACCACGGACCGGAAAATTTGCTGATCAGTTCGGTGATGATCGTGCTGTCCTTTTTGTATTTGTTTGGCATTGACCCGATCCTGACCCTGATCATTTTTGCCTGTGTGCCGATTTTGGTGGTGGTGACCCTTCATTTTCGTAAGGCCATGAGCGCTGCCTTTGCAGACCGGCGAAAGAGCAACGCCACCATTAACGCAGCGGTGGAGAGCAGTGTCACCGGCATCCGTGTCACCAAAGCTTACACCAATGCAGCCCGTGAGGTGGAGAAATTCAGAAAAGGCGATGAGGAGTTTGTGGATGCTTCCCGCCGTGCTTACCATGCCATGGCTCAGTTCCATTCCTCCACATCCTTTGTCACCGATGTGTTCAATGTATTTATTCTGATTGCCGGCGGACTCTTCCTCTATGCAGGGCGGATATCCTTCGGTGATTATTCCACCTTTATTGTTTCGGTTAACCTCTTTATCAACCCGGTGAATACCTTGATCGGTTTCATGGAGCAGTTCCAGAACGGTGTCAGTGGATTCAAACGCTTTGTGGAGATCATGGAGGAGGAGCCTGAGATGGACGGTACCGAGGCCAAAGTGCTGACGGACGTTCAGGGAACCATCGAGTTTCGCGGTGTGACTTATGCTTATGATCCTTCCAAGGAGGTTTTGCGGGATATTGATCTGAAACTGGAAAAGGGCCGCAAGCTGGCGTTGGTTGGTCCCTCCGGCGGAGGAAAGACCACCCTTTGTCACCTTCTTCCCAACTTTTATAAGCTGAGACCGGAGGACGGAGCGATCCTGATCGATGGCAAGGATATCCGTGACTTGACGCTGGAGTCTGTCCGCAAGAATATCGGTATCGTTCAGCAGGATGTGTTCCTGTTTGT
>JAFOFP010000288.1 GCA_017387285.1 Lachnospiraceae bacterium | reverse complement strand
TACCCATTCTCATTACCATGGGTGAGGTGGATCCTGTGGGCGGTGCCAAGGCCGGAGAGGAGTTACGTCAGCAGTTTGAGCAGCTGGGGATGAAGGATGTGAGTCTGGATATTTATCCCGGAGATCGCCATGAGATCCTGAATGAACTGGATCGGAAGACGGTTTATGGGGATATTCTGAAGTGGCTAGAGAAGCGGTAGGGTGAATTTGCAGGGGGGGACTTAATGATGCAAAAACCTAAAAAACGAACTACCTTTCGCATCTGGTGCGGAACGCAGTATTATCGGTTGCTCAGATATTTGCTTTGGCTTGGGGGAAAATACAAATTTGCATCGGTGAAAACGAAAAAGGATCTTCCCTATGAGTATATCCATCATCAAACGCCGTTGTTGCGAAAATTGAAGGGTGCAGATATGTACCTGCAGCACAATAAGGTTCGGAATCTGAAATTGGCGGTGGAACGGCTTAATGGAATTGTGATCTATCCCGGGGAGACCTTCTCCTACTGGAAATTGATCGGCAAGCCCACAAAGAGAAAAGGATATCTTCCGGGAATGGAGTTGTTTTACGGCCAAGTGCGGGAGGGGATTGGCGGTGGTCTTTGCCAATTATCCAATCTTCTGTATTGGATGGCACTTCATTCGCCTTTGACAGTGACGGAACGTTATCGCCACAGTTATGATGTGTTTCCCGATGCTAACCGGACCATACCCTTTGGCTGCGGAGCCACCTGTGTATATAATTACCGGGACCTGATGTTGACTAATCACACCGGATACCCTTTTCAGATCAAATTGTGGCTGGATGATACCTGCCTGCATGGACAGATTCTCGGCGAGGTAAGGACCAGCTTTACTTATGAAATCTATGAGCGGGAGCATTATATGCAGTTGGAACTGTTTGGAAAATATTCCCGCAATAATGTGATCGCACGGAAGGTGTATGATCTGGACGGGAAACCGGTGGCAGATGAGTATATCACGGAGAATCACGCGCTGATGATGTATGAACCGATGTTGGGAGAGGACAATCATTGAGGACGATCGAAGGTGTTAAGCAAAACAATGGATTGTACAAAGCAATGGATTGTGCATTGGCAGATTGAAATTATCGATCAATTATGTTATACTGAAAGGCATATAAATCGTACCGGTTTATGTGCTTTTTTGTTAGTTTAATCTTGATCATATACAGCGTTTGCTTATAAAATAATTTGTAAGGTGACGATGATGACACTATCTCTCTTTTTTAAACAGCATCCCAAGGCAGCCATCGCTTTCTCCGGCGGTGTGGATTCCGCATATCTGCTCAGTGAGGCAGTGAGATGCGGTGTGGATGTGACGGCCTACTATGTAAAAACTGCCTTCCAGCCTCAGTTTGAATTGGACGATGCCAAACGTCTGGCTTCGGAACTGGGGGCTAGGGTGAAGGTGGTAGAGTGCGATATTCTTTGCCATGACATCGTGGCGGCCAACCCGGCAGACCGATGTTATTATTGTAAGCGGGAGATGTTTACATTATTGTCTGAACAGGCGAAGGCCGATGGATATACATTGATTCTGGACGGAACAAACGCCTCCGACGATGCGGGAGACCGTCCCGGTATGCGGGCGCTCAAAGAGCTTTCGGTCCGTTCTCCTCTGCGGGAGTGTGGACTGACTAAGGCGGAGATCAGGCGGCTATCCAGAGAATCCGGATTGTTTACCTGGGACAAGCCTGCTTACGCCTGTCTGGCCACCCGTATCCCCACGGGAGAGGTGATCACGGCGGAAAAATTGTGGAAAACCGAGGCGGCAGAGACCTATCTCAGTGGATTGGGACTTAGGGATTTCCGGGTCAGAATGATGGGGAATGTGGCCAAGCTGCAGGTGACGGCAGTAGATTTACCTATGGTGTTGGAAAAAAGAGAGCAGTTAGTCACAGAGCTGAAAATGTATTATGATGAGGTGCTTTTGGATCTGGATGTGAGGAAAGACAGATAGGATCGAAGGTGCCGGATAGATGAATTGTTTGGGAAGGACGGACTTTGGAGGTGCGTGATGAACAGTGAGATCAGACAGATTTTGGAGGCAGTAAAGACCGGGGAGACGTCGGTGGATGAAGCCTTGTTAAAAATCAAGACCCAGCCCTTTGAGGATATCGGTTACGCCAAGGTGGATCTGCACCGTAAGATCCGTCAGGGTGCGGCTGAGGTGATCTATGGTGCCGGGAAAACACCGGAGCAGATCGCGGGGATCGTGGAGACCATGGGCAAAAACGGTCAGGAGAGAGTACTGATTACCCGCATGGCACCGGAGGCAGCGGAGTATCTTGCCACGAAAGTTGAGTTGGATTATCGTAAGGACGCCCGGGTAGGTATTGTCGGTGGATTGCCTGTGCCGGATGGTATTGGAAAGGTGATTGTGGCTACCGGAGGAACCAGTGATATTCCTGTGGCAGAGGAGGCTGCGCTTACGGCACAGATCCTTGGCAGTGAGGTTGTCCGCCTCTATGATGTGGGTGTGGCCGGGATTCACCGTCTGCTTTCCCATATGGAGGAGATCATGAGTGCCACGGTGATCATTGCCATCGCCGGCATGGAGGGGGCGTTGGCCAGTGTCATCGGCGGTCTGGCTGATTGTCCTGTCATTGCGGTGCCCACCAGTGTGGGATACGGAGCAGCTTTTGGCGGTGTATCTGCTTTGCTTGCTATGTTAAATTCCTGTGCCAGCGGAGTCAGTGTGGTAAATATTGACAACGGATTTGGTGCCGGCTATCTGGCAAACATGATCAATCACACGGAGGCGAAAGGATGAGGACACTTTATCTCGATCTGGGTATGGGGGCTGCGGGGGATATGCTCTGCAGTGCTTTGATGGAGCTGCTGCCTGACCCGGATGGATTTATGACAGAATTGAACGGATTGGGGATTCCCGGTGTGGTGATGAGCCGGGAGCCTTCGGTGAAGTGCGGGATCATGGGAACCCATTTTACGGTGAAGGTAAATGAGGTGGAGGAGGATGAAGAACTTCATAACTTCCACTGCACCCACTCTCACGGTCATGGGCATCATGGGTTGTCTGAAATCAGACATATGGTTGATCGCTTTGCGGTTTCGGAAAAAGTAAAATCGGATGTGATGTCGATCTATGATCTGATCGCCCGAGCGGAGAGTCATGTTCACGGCGTTCCTGTGGAGCAGATCCATTTTCATGAGGTGGGATCCATGGACGCGGTGGCAGACATCACGGCGGTCTGTCTGCTGATGGAACGTTTGGCCCCCGAGGAGGTCATTGCATCCCCGGTTCATGTGGGATACGGCACGGTTCGCTGTGCCCACGGTATACTTCCTGTTCCGGCACCGGCTACGGCTTATCTGCTGCGAAATGTGCCTGTGTACGGCGGACGCATTGAGGGAGAACTCTGTACTCCCACCGGAGCGGCACTGCTTTGCCATTTCGTGGATCGATTTGGAGAGATGCCGGTGATGCAGGTGCAGAATATCGGTTACGGTATGGGAAAGAAGGACTTCCCCAAGGCCAACTGTGTGCGGGCCATGCTTGGCGAGCGTGCAGGATTGACCGTTGGACAAGATCAACCGATCAGAGTGGAAAAAAACCATGAACCGGGCCGTACAGACCGGGTAGTGGAGTTGAACTGCAATGTGGATGATATGACCGGAGAGGAAATCGGTTTTGCTATGGAGGAATTCATGGCAGCAGGAGCCTTGGATGTGTTTACCACGTCCATCGGTATGAAAAAGTCCAGACCGGGAACCATGATCACCGTCCTCTGTCGGGAAAATGATCGGGATCCTATGGTGAGACAGATATTCAAACACACCACCACATTGGGGATTCGGGAGAATATTTGCCATCGCTATACGTTGGAGCGATCGGTTCATACCTTAGATACCGAGATGGGGCAGATCCGTCGAAAGGAAAGTACCGGCTATGGAGTGACCCGCGCCAAATATGAGTACGAAGACCTTGCGAGGATCGCCAGAGAGCAGGGGATGAGCCTTCGTGAGATTAAGAAAAAATTGGGGTTGTGAGATACTAAGCCCTGTCTTAAGCAGCAAAATATGACAAAGTTATTACAAAAACGCTTTAAATGTTACAAACCGATTAAGCTTATGTTACAGATTCCTTCTGCCAATTGACAGAGGGAGTCTTTTTTTATAAAATATAAGAAAGACGAAGGAAACAATGAACGACCACGGATTGATCCGTAAGGCGAGGAGATCTGTGGTTGAAATACAGAAATGACAGATAAATGACGGAGGGACAGTATGAAGAAGAGAAATGTGTTAATGGCAGCCGGTGCAGTCGTTGTGACCATCATTCTGGTGGCTGTATTGCTGTGGTTTGCTTTGGATCAGGATAAACCGGTGGTAAATCCCACCGATCATCAGCCTACGACAGAGGCACCTACTCAGGCGCCTACAGAGGCATCAAAGGAGACTGAGCCAAACACAGAGGACGTGCCGGAGACCAGTAATGCCGAGGTGATTTCGGCCTTTGACGGAGTAAAGGATGCAAATTATCTGAAGAAATATGGGCTGACTGCTTATGAATCCCCCTTTGCTATCATTAAGGGAGTAAACGGGTTCCAGTATATCGATGTCGGTGACGGCGTAGAGATCTATCGTCTGGGTGAGTTCTGTGGATGGTTTGCAGCGTGGGATTTCAGTGACGTGGCTGCCCTTGGCGGAGACAAGGAGGTCGGGGACAGTAATCTGGATGCCTACCTTGAGGCACAGTTCGGGAAACTGACCAGACGTGTATCCAGACTGGATAAAACAGAGCTTTCCCGCGGTGTGACCCGCTATGACTATGAGGTCAGCGTACTGGTGCAGACCGGTGATCGGTGGCTGCTGACCAGTGGGATCTGTGCTACCGAGGATGAGATGCTGGCGCGGGCGACGGCTACGCTGAATGTGTCTGCATTTATTGCAGAGGGTTCCAATTACGGTTATCTGTTGTGTACCGATGCATCGGTGGTGGATCTGACCCTGACAGGGAAACTGGAGGAGGCGATTTCCTTCAGAGGCATCAGCTTCCGGGAGGATCGACTGACCCTGGAGACCGGCAGCAGTGCCCAGTCCATGTACAATGCGGTGCAGCAGAAATTGCCCATGGCAGAAAACTATCTGGAAATGTGTGGCTGGTTTAAGGATTATAATGGCGAGAAGATCCATCGGATCCCCGGAACCGCCGACGATAATTATTCCCCTTCCACTTGTCCGGACATCATTTTCTATCGGGCTGACGAGAGGGAGTCCATGGAAGATGTGGTGAGAGCTATGTTCAAGGCGATCATGGATCCGCTGACAGAAAAGTCGGACAAGCGCCCCTTTACGGTGACCAAATATTTCCTTGCCCAGCAGGAGATTCAGAATTATGAGGGGCGTAAAAACACATGGCTGCTCCCTTATCTGAATGGCTACTATGCTTATGAGGGCACCGACGTGGTGACCATGGCGGTGGCAAAGAGCGGAAGCAAGATACAGGATGGACTGGTGGAGTTGTTCAGACAGGGCAGTGATGAGGAGTTCCAGTTTGTTCTGGTCCGCGAGGGAAATGTGTATCGTCTGCAGAGAGCCATTGACATGGGACTTCACATTGAGACCAAAGAAAAATAAGGGTCATCCCTTGACAAAGCAAAGAAATTGATCTATTATATCATAAAATGCTATAGTCCCAACGCGATGAAGGGAAGAGTAGCGTGAAAGGCATTGCAGAGAGAGGTACATATCGGTGCGAGTACCTTATTGCGGCTCATGTGAAGACCACCCCCGAGCGGCCTTAATCCGGCCCGGCTGACACCGTTAACGTCAAATTAAGTGGTGAGTCACGTCCTCCCGATGATGTGTATACATTGATCGGTGCAGGCAGTGGCAAAGCAACAAGGGTGGAACCGCGGTAGTTATGTATCGTCCCTGAGCAGTAGAGATACTGTTTAGGGACGCTTTTATTTTTAGGAGGAATATTATGAAAATCACATTGAAGGATGGCTCCGTTAAGGAGTATGAGAGCGCTAAATCTGTCATTGATATCGCCTTTGATATCAGTGAGGGTCTGGCGAGAATGGCCTGCGCAGGAGAGGTAAACGGTGAGGTCGTTGATCTGCGTACCGTAATTGAGGAAGATTGTACCTTAAATATTCTGACGGCGAGGGATCCCGAGGGTCTCAGAGTAGTTCGTCATACCTGTTCCCACGTGCTGGCACAGGCAGTTAAGACGTTGTTCCCCAACGCAAAGCTGGCCATCGGACCGGCCATTGACACCGGATATTACTATGATTTTGAGGCAGCACCTTTCTCCAGAGAGGATCTGGACAATATCGAAAAAGAGATGAAGAAGATCATCAAGAAGGGTGACAAGCTGGAGAAGTTTACCCTTCCCAGAGAGGAAGCCATTGCATTCATGGAGCAGAAGGGTGAGCCCTACAAGGTAGAGCTGATCCGTGATCTCCCCGAGGATGCCGTGATTTCCTTCTATCAGCAGGGTGACTTTGTGGATCTGTGTGCTGGTCCTCATCTGATGAGCACTAAGGGAATCAAGGCATACAAGCTGACTTCTTCCTCCGGTGCTTACTGGAGAGGAAAGTCTGAGAATGCTATGCTTCAGCGTATCTACGGCAGTGCATTCCCCACCAAGGAGGAGCTGGAGGCATATCTGCAGCACCTTGAGGATATCAAGAAGCGCGACCACAACAAGCTGGGCCGCGAGATGGAGCTGTTTACCACCGTTGACGTTATCGGTCAGGGTCTTCCCCTGCTGATGCCTAAGGGCGTAAAGATCATCCAGACGCTGCAGCGTTGGATCGAGGACCTGGAGGACAATGAGTGGGGTTATGTCCGCACCAAGACTCCTCTGATGGCAAAGAGCGATCTGTACAAGATTTCCGGACATTGGGATCATTACAAGGACGGCATGTTCGTTCTGGGTGATGAGGATAAGGACAAGGAAGTGTTTGCCCTTCGTCCCATGACCTGTCCTTTCCAGTATTATGTATACAAGAATAGCCAGAAGTCCTACCGTGATCTTCCTATCCGTTACGGCGAGACCTCCACACTGTTCAGAAATGAGGATTCCGGTGAGATGCACGGTCTTACCCGTGTTCGTCAGTTCACCATCTCCGAGGGTCACCTGATCGTTCGTCCCGATCAGATGGTTGAGGAGTTCAAGAACTGTCTGGCACTGGCTAAGCATTGTCTGACCACTCTGGGCGTTGAGGAGGATGTGACCTACCATCTGTCCAAGTGGGATCCTGAGAACAGTGCTAAGTATATCGGTGCTCCCGAGGTTTGGGAGCAGACCGAGCAGCATATTCGAAATATCCTGACCGAACTGGAGATTCCTTTCGTTGAGGATGTTGGTGAGGCTGCGTTCTACGGACCTAAGGTTGACATCAACGCAAGAAACGTGTACGGCAAGGAAGATACCATGATCACCATTCAGTGGGATGCTCTGCTTGCCGAGCAGTTTGATATGTACTACATTGATCAGAACGGCGATAAGGTTCGCCCTTACATCATTCACAGAACCTCCATGGGCTGCTATGAGCGTACCCTGGCATGGCTCATCGAAAAGTATGCAGGTCTGTTCCCCACCTGGCTGTGTCCTGAGCAGGTGCGTGTGCTGCCTATCTCCGAGAAGTATCTGGATTACGCCAACAAGGTGGGCAAGGAACTGAAGGTTAACGGCGTACAGGTGACTGTGGATCAGCGTTCCGAGAAGATCGGCTATAAGATTCGTGAGGCCCGTCTGGCTAAGGTTCCCTACATGCTGGTAGTCGGCGAGAAGGAAGAGGCAGAAGGCAAGGTGTCCGTGAGAAGCCGCTATCTGGGCGATGAAGGAATGAAGGAACTGTCTGTATTCGTGGATGAGATCTGCAAGGAGATCCGCACCAAGGAGATCCGTAAGATCGAGGTACAGGAGAATAAGTAAATTCACTTAGAATTTAAGTGTCACAAACAACCCCCGCTGCGGATGTAATTTTGCAGCGGGGGTTTTGTTGGAACATACAGATAAATCAGTTGGGTTAATTTGTTCGATGTAGCTTTCCGAACAGGACGTCCCGGTAGGGCATCAGTCCTGTCAGTAAGAGGTTTCCCAGTACACCGATGGCCAGTATTTCTCCGACACCGACAGTGAACATGAGGTAGGGGATCAGAGCGGCCTCCCCGTAGACATATCTAAGGACCCAGGGAATGATCAGTGTATTACTGATAATAGGAGGGAAGCATGCCAGTCGGCGATGTTTTCTCAGCAGCCATGTGCCGACAGCACCGATCAAAGTGGCCAGACTTCCGAATACTACATCCCAGATGGCAGCACTGCCCAACAAATTAGCCAGCAGACAGCCCACGAACAAACCCGGGATCGCAACCGGGGTAAAAAAGGGCAGGATAGTCAATGCTTCGGAAATTCGGAACTGGACAGGGCCGAAGGCGATGGGCGCCACCAGCATGGTGAGAGCGACGTAGATGGCAGCGATGGCTGCACTGTACGCCAGTGACAATGTTTTTTTTCGATTCATGATTTGATTCTCCCGTAGTTTTGTTTTAGGTGAGGATGGTTTCGAACTCACCGCGAAAAACGATCGAGATCGCTTGGGACGTTCCCGACGCTGGGCAGTATAGCATATCGAAAGGTAAAAAGCAAGAGCATTCCCAAGGTTTTAGAGAATAATTGGCAAAGAGTGTGGTTCAGCCCTTGCAAAAAGTGTCAATTTATAATATAATGGTAAAACTATATCATAAAAAAGGAGTTGGTTTGTCCGTGGACCCAGATAGTTGTATATTGTACTTATTCTTTCTTCTTTGTTCGGCATATTTTGCCTGCAGTGAGACAGCCTATACGGCGGTGAGCAAGGTAAAGCTTCGCACGTTGGTGGATAAGGGAGACAAGCGAGCGAAAAAAGCGCTGTGGGTGTGTGATCGTTTTGATAAAACGTTGACCACCATTCTCATCGGAAATAATATCTTCCATGCCAGCTGTGCATCGTTGACTGCGTTGATCACTACCAGACAGTTCGGGGAGGAGTATGCGGTTTACGGTACACTGGTGACGACAGTCATTGTGTATCTGTTCGCCGAGATGATCCCGAAGAGCCTTGCGAAGGCTCGCAGTGAGGGGATTGCCCTTTTCTTTGCACCCAGTATGTGTCTGCTGGTGCGGCTGCTCACACCGATCTCTGCGATTTTTTCCGGTATTTCCGCATTTATGTCGCGTTTCCTTGCTGAGGACGAGGCGAAGACCGTCACCGAGGAGGAGCTGCTCAGTCTTATTGAGACCATCGAGGACGAGGGAGTTCTGGAGCCGGAAAAACAGGCACTGGTCAATTCTGCCATTGAGTTTCGTGATAAGCTTGCCGAGGATATTATGATCCCCATGGATCAAGTGGTATCAATCCCGATCCACATTCCGTTGGCGGAGCTTGCGGAGATGGCGACAGAGATGTCCTATTCCCGTCTGCCGGTTTACGAAGGAAGTAAGGATAATATCGTGGGTATTCTGCCGGTCAATGCATTTTTGAGCTACTATGTGACCGGAAAACCGATCCTGTTGCGGAAGATTTTGATCAAGCCCTATGTGTTTGATCGGAAGACTGAGATTTCTTCGTTGCTTCAGCGGATGCGTCTGAATAAATTACATATGATTTTTGTTGTCGATGAAGATCGGCATAAGCTGGGTATCATCACCATGGAGGATTTGTTGGAGGAACTGGTTGGTGATATTCAGGATGAGAGCGATGCGGGCGAAGGCCTGCAGCTGATGTAAGGAGGGGCTGTGATGGAGTATTTATTTATTGTCCTTCTGTTGATCGGTTCCGCCTTTTTCTCCGGAACGGAGATCGCTTACACATCGTTGAGTAAGCTTAAGATTAAAAAAGAAAACGAAAAACCGACTGCGGTTCAGAAACTGGTTGGCTTTATTTACAATCATTATGAGTATGCTCTTTCCACCGTTTTGATCGGAAATAATCTGGTGAATATTGCAGCCACATCTACGGCCACTGTGTTGGCGCTGAAGCTGGCGGCTTCCATGGAAGGACGCATATCTGACAGTACAGCTTCCGGTATCGTTACCGTGGTAATGACGATTGCGATATTGATCGTGGGAGAGATCACCCCCAAGATGATTGCTCGCCGGTGCAATGAGGCCTTTGCGAAGTTGGCGGCCTATCCGCTGCTGATCCTGATGATCTTATTCTTCCCCGCTGTTTTTGTGACCAGTTGTATTGTTAAGCTGTTCAGCCTCCTGTGGCGAAAGAAAGACGAGCAGGAGGTTACCATCACCGAGGAGGAGCTGGAAAATCTGTTGGATACCGCCGAGGATGAGGGTGTCATCGACGAGAACGAGACAGAACTTTTGCAGTCTGCGTTGGAGTTTACCGATCTGGATGCCACCGATATTTTGACGCCCCGTATTGATGTGGTGGGCTTTGAGATCGGTGACAGTATGGATCACATTCTCGAAGTCATCACGGAGACTCAGTTTTCCCGTTTCCCCGTGTATGAGCGGACCATAGATCATGTAGTGGGTATCCTCTATGTGAAGCACTTGCTCAAGGAATTGGTGGAGCACAAGGATGTACAGCTTAAGGATCTCTTGCTGGAGCCTGTGTATATTCCCAAGACCATGCGTCTTCACGATATCATGGATCAGTTCAAGGCACATCAGACCCACATGGTAGTGGTAGCCGACGAGTACGGCGGCATCATGGGTATCGTTACCATGGAGGATGTACTGGAAAAGCTGGTCGGTGAGATTTGGGATGAAAATGATGATATTGTCAATGAATGGCAGCAGATCGACAAACATCGCTATGAGTGTTACGGAGAGATGAATCTCAGTGAGTTCTTTGATCATCTGGAATTGGACGATGACGATCTGGATCCCGATTGTGCGACGGTAGGTGGTTGGGCGACCAAAAATATCGGAGCCATGCCGGTGCCTTTTGATTCCTTTGACTATAAGCGTTTTACGCTGCTGGTGAAGTCTGTGGATGATAATCATCGCATATCCAGACTGTTGATTTTGGAGCACGATCCGGAAGAGATGAAGTGATCGGCGGAGTGATCTGATATACGAGGATTTGACAAATTATGCCACTGTGTGTTATGATGCACACAGTGGCTTTTTGCTGCATATTTTGCCGCCAATGACGGTGTCTTTATTTCTTTTTTCATGTTCATTTCACGAACCGTTTTCCGAAGATGAAGCTGCAGTTTTGGTTTTGCTGCAGGCAGTGTACGTCCGACAATCATACAGAGGGCAGTAAAAGGGTGAAGTCTGCCGAAAAACAGAATAAAGGGGGAGTTTTATGTTCAAACGAGTGTTCAGCGGAGGGATTTCCGGCGTGGAGGCCTATTTGGTGGAAGTGGAGGTGGACATGAGCGACGGTCTGCCATGCTTTGATATGGTGGGAACACTGACACAGGAGGTCAGAGAGGCCAGAGAGCGGGTGAAGACGGCATTGAAGAATCTGGGGTTTTCGCTGCCGCCCAAACGAATTACGGTCAATCTGTCGCCGGCCAATGTCCGCAAGGAAGGTTGTGGGTATGATCTGCCCATCGCAGTGGCAGTGCTGGCGGTTATGGGGATGATCCCGGACGGAGAACTGGAACGGACGGTGTTGGTCGGAGAATTAAGTCTGGATGGTACAGTGCGTCCGGTGAGGGGAAGCTTGTCGTTGGCTGATTTGATCAGGTCGAAAGGATTTAGCCGGATCATCGTGGCAGAAGAGAATCGGGAGGAGGCAGCAACCATCGACAATATACAGGCGGTAGGAGTATGTGATTTGATGGAGGTAATCCGCTGGCTCAATTATCCGAATGAGATGGAGCGGGAGGCAGAGCAAAGACGTCGGGAGCTGGGGCGTGGAGCAGGGGAATTGGTGCTTGGTGAAGAGCCGGAGAATGAGGAAGAAAGCCGGAGAGAGAGGGGAAACAGCACACCGGATTTTTCTGAAGTCAGGGGGCAGACGGTTGTCAGAAGGGCGGCGGAGGTAGCCGCAGCCGGAATGCATAATTTGCTGCTGATCGGGCCACCGGGATCGGGAAAGACCATGATTGCCAGACGAATTCCGGGAATCCTGCCGGGGTTGACCAGAGAGGAGCAGATCGAGATCACTAAACTTCACAGCATCTGTGGGCAGTTGCCGCCGGGACAGGCGCTGGTCAGCGAACGTCCTTTTCGGGCGCCCCATCATACCGTGCCGCCGACTGCCTTGATCGGAGGTGGGCGGACGCCAAAACCGGGAGAGATTTCCCTGGCCCATGGAGGTGTGTTATTTTTGGACGAACTGCCGGAGTTTAACCGATATACCTTGGAGGCTTTACGCCAGCCTCTGGAGGAAGGGCGTGTCATTGTATCCAGATTGCAGGCATCATGGACGTTTCCGGCAGATATGATGATGGTGGCGGCCATGAATCCATGCCCTTGCGGATATTATCCGGATCGGAATACCTGTCATTGCGGGGAGAGGGAAATCCAGCGATATTTGAGCCATATCAGCCGCCCTATTCTTGACCGTATGGATATTTGTGTGGAAACACCCAGAATGTCCTATGAGGAGCTAAATGGGAGTTTAGGTGAACACCGTTGGAGTTCGGGTAAAGAGACAGGGAGGAAGGAGAGCAGGAGTGAGTCCTCCGCTGAAATCCGCCAACGAGTGGAGAGGGCCAGAACAATGCAGCAGGAACGGTTTGCCGGGACCGATATACGATTTAACAGTAGGATTCCGGCCAGTCGGATCAATGAATTCTGCCGGTTGGGGGAAAAGGAGGAAGGAATGATGAGGAGAATATTCGAACAGATGCATCTCAGTGCCAGAGGCTATCATCGAGTGCTGCGAGTAGCCCGAACCATTGCCGATCTGGCGGGAGAGAGAAACATCGGGCTTGTTCATCTGGGTGAGGCGGTGTGCTATCGCGGAGTGGAGGAGAAATTCTGGGGTGGACGGCATAGCTATGGGGATAAGATGTGATGGTCGATAAATCGATCACAGGTTGTAAGTGAGGAGAATATGACGGAGAAGGAAATGCTTTACGGATTAAGCCATTTGAACTTTTTGACTGCAGATAAATTTGATCGGATGCTGGAGATGGAAGGGAGTATTAAAGCGATATATAATATAGAAGAAAGTGGGCTAAAACGTGTGGGATGTTTTTCCGAGGCACAGATTTCCAAATGGAAAACCATGCAAATGAACAGTGGGAAAGTCGGAGAGCAGTATCATAGAGAGGAGACAGCCGGCATAAAGTTTATTACCAGATGGGAAAATGAGTATCCGAAGAAATTGAAGAATTATATGGGACAGCCCTACGGTATCTATGTGAGAGGAAAACTTCCGGAGGAAGATAAGCCGTCGGTGGCCATTGTGGGAGCGAGAAATTGCAGCAGCTACGGAAAAATGATGGCGGAAAAATTTGGAAGAGAATTGGCTGAGGAGGGAGTGCAGATTATCAGCGGAGCGGCAGCAGGGATCGACGGGATCAGTCAGTGGGCTTCATTGCAGGCAGGAGGAACCAGTTTCGGTGTTCTGGGTAGCGGCGTTGACATGGTTTATCCTCCGGAAAACCGAAATCTTTTTGATGCGCTTATCCGACAGGGGGGATTGATCTCCGAATATCCGGTGGGGAGACCGCCGCTGGCTGTCCAGTTCCCAGCCAGAAACCGGATCATCAGCGGGTTGGCAGATTGCCTGGTGGTGGTTGAGGCGAGGAAAAAGAGCGGCACATTGATCACCACGGATTTTGCGCTGGAACAGGGGAAAGATATTGGTGCGGTGCCCGGTCGAGCCGGTGATAATCTCAGTGAGGGATGCAATCGCCTGATCCAAACCGGAGCCCATTTAGTCCTTGACACCGAGGATATTCTGAATATTCTGGGAAAATTCAGTAAAAAACGAAAAAAAATTGAGAAAAATCCGTTGGATGGTCTTGCGGATTTGGAAAAAACAGTGTATAGTTGCCTTGACTTGGTGCCAAAACACTTGGAGGCGATTATTGCTGAGGCAGATTGCTCACTTCCGCAGGTGATGGAGGCACTGCTTGCGTTAGAATTAAAAGGTTTTATTGTCAGGGCTGGGGTAAATGAGTATGTGAGGCGACTGGCATAAGGAGAAGAAATGGCAAAGTATCTGGTGATCGTGGAGTCCCCCGCGAAGGTGAAAACCATCAAAAAGTTTTTAGGGGCAAATTATGAAGTCGAAGCGTCAAACGGACATGTGCGTGATATGCCGAAAAGTCAATTGGGGATTGACGTGGAGCATGATTATGAGCCCAAATATATTACCATCCGCGGAAAGGGAGATGTACTCAGCAACCTTCGAAAGAAGATGAAGAAGGCCGATAAGATTTATCTGGCCACTGACCCGGACCGTGAGGGAGAGGCTATTTCCTGGCATCTTTACCATGCATTGAAAATGGGAGAGCAGGGAAAACCGGTTTCCCGGATCACCTTTAATGAGATCACGAAAAATGCGGTAAAGGCATCCCTGAAAAATCCCAGAGAGATCGATATGAATCTGGTGGATGCTCAGCAGGCTCGTCGTATGCTGGACCGTATGGTGGGATATGAGATCAGTCCTGTGTTGTGGGATAAGGTCAAGAGAGGACTGAGTGCCGGCCGTGTACAGTCTGCGGCGCTGCGTCTGATCTGTGATCGCGAGGCAGAGATCGATGCGTTCATCCCTCAGGAATATTGGAGTCTGGAGGCCGATCTTTCCTGTGATGGTGAGAAAAAGCCTCTTAAGGTAAAATATTATGGCACAAAGGCCGGTAAAGAGACGGTAGAAAGCAGAGAACGGATGGAGGAAATTCTGAAAGGTATTCAGAAAGAACAGTTTGCCATTCGTGAGATCCGTCCCGGTGAGCGAACCAAAAAGCCGCCTCTTCCCTTTACTACCAGTACACTTCAGCAGGAGGCTGCCAACCGTCTCAATTTCTCTACCCAGAAGACCATGCGTCTGGCACAGCAGCTTTACGAGGGCGTGGAGATCAAGGGACATGGCACGGTGGGTGTGATCACCTATCTGCGTACCGATTCCACCCGTGTGTCGGAGGAGGCAGACAGCACAGCCAGAGCGTATATTGCAGAGACCTTCGGAGAAAACTATTTAGCACCGGACAATGTCGACAAGAAATCAAATGCAAAGATTCAGGATGCCCATGAGGCGATCCGTCCGACAAATATTGCATGGACGCCGGCTCAGTTAAAGGTATCCTTATCCCGCGACCTGTATCGTCTGTATCAGTTGATTTGGCAGAGGTTTGCGGCCAGCCGTATGTCCGGGGCGGTTTATGATACCATGTCCGTAAAGATCAGTGCAGGAGAGTATCTTTTTACTGCTGCAGCGTCTAAAGTCCGTTTTGACGGATACCTGTCTGTATATGCGGATGAGGAGAAGAAGGACGGCGAGGCCGGATTGATGACCAAGTCACTTACCGAGGATACCGTGCTCACACTGTTGGAAACCAGACCGGAGCAGCACTTTACTCAGCCGCCTGCCCATTTTACCGAGGCTACTCTGGTTCGGGCGTTGGAGGAGAGAGGAATCGGCCGTCCCAGTACCTATGCACCGACTATCACCCTTCTTTTGGGCAGACGGTATATCGCCAAAGAAGGAAAAAATATCTTCGTCACCGATCTGGGTGAGGTCGTAAATAATATGATGCTTGAGGCGTTTCCGACTATCGTGGATATCAGCTTTACCGCAAATCTGGAGGCATTGCTGGACAAGGTGGCAGAGGGCGATATCGAGTGGAAGGTAATCGTCAGCAATTTTTATCCGGATCTGAAGGAAGCGGTTGAGACTGCCAAGGTCCAGTTGGCCAATGTGACAGTGAAGGATGAGGAGACTGACGAGATCTGTGAAAACTGTGGGCGTCATATGGTTATTAAGTACGGCCCTCATGGAAAGTTTTTGGCCTGTCCCGGATTTCCGGAGTGTCACAATACCAGACCACTGTTGGAGAAGGCCGGCGTACAGTGTCCCAAGTGCGGGGGAGAGATCATCGTCCGTAAGAGCAAAAAAGGAAGACGATTCTTTAGCTGTGAGAACAGTCCGGAGTGTGATTTTATTTCATGGCAGAAGCCTTCAGCAGACAGATGCCCCAACTGCGGCAGCTATATGACCGAAAGAGGGGATAAATTGATCTGTTCCAATGAAGAGTGTCGCACAGTGGTTGACAAACCGGAGAAATCGTGATAGTCTCCCTATAGTATGTTTTGCAATGGAGAAGATAAATGAGCTACCGTTTTGAAATTCAGGAATATGAGAAAAAAGGCAAAGTGTCAAGAGAAGAGCGCTATGACATCAGCAAGTACATCACCGAGCTGTCCATCGAGGCAGACAACGAGAAAAAGGCGTTCAGATTGTTGGCAGCCAGGATAAATGGGAAGCTCCCGAAATCCGTCGAGATGGGAGAGAATGTGATCACACTTCCCGATTACGGCGGATGTCAGATCAGAGTAAAAGTATCAGCTTGTTGAAACAGGACATAATCATTGGTGAATAAAGAAAGACCGACGCTGAGAAGATGCTGCGTCGGTCTTTCTTTATGCGTAATCCAATTAAACAAAAGGATTAATCTTTTTTATAGCCGATATTTTTCTCTTTGCTTGAATCAAAGGTAAGATTGCAGATGGAGGCAACCAGTCCATAAATACCAAAGGTAATCATAGTGAGAAAGATGTAAGCGCCGGTTCTTGAAGTAAAACCTTCCGGTTTAAGGCTGGTATGGTTGATAATCAGACTGCCTAGCCATCCAAGGAAAAATGTTAAAAGAAAACGAGCTAAATTGTTGCTATCCATGGTGAATCCTCCTTATCTTTTGATATGTACAGTATCGCATTTTTGACGCAAATTGTCAATAAAAAAGTTTCTCGCAAAAAAACCGCTGTAAACTTTCGTTTACAACGGTTTCGACTGCGGATGGCGGGACTTGAACCCGCACGCCCTACGAGCACATGATCCTTAGTCATGCCTGTCTGCCAGTTCCAGCACATCCGCATGCTGAACGCAAGGGTTATAATATCATTTCTGCCGTAAAAAGTCAATACCTAATTTAAAATATTTTACTCTATTTTTGCGCTTGCGTTGAGAGAAGAGAAATGCTATACTAGTCATAACTTTTAATTACGGAGGGTATACTAATGGAAAAAACTAAGCTTGGTATTTCAGTGAAACTGCTGGCAGCGGTCATCTGTTTGTCTCCCTTGTTCGGGGGAAGCGTAGTTTTCTTTGGCCTGGTACTTTATGTACTGCTGATGGAGAAAAACGAGTGGCTTAAGAAGATGACGATCCGCACTCTGGTGATTGTTTTTGTATGTGCTGCTGCATCTACGGTTCTGGATTTTGTTCCCAGTATTATTTCGGTGATGAATTCCATCGTGGGCATTTTCAGAGGTAATTTCCACATTCCTTTTGTTTCCGATCTGTTCTATGCAGCTGATCATATCGTATCCGTTGCAAGAACCATTGTCCTGTTGGTAATGAGCCTTAAGTGCTTCACCGAGGATAATGTGGAGATCAAGCAGCTGGAGGATTTCGTGGCAAAGCATGTTGATCTGAGCAGCGAAGAGAAGTAATCTTTATCGTGAGGATGGCCGGCAGAAGACTGCCGGCTTTTCTTTTTGTCTCTTTATCCTCTGTGCTTGGGTTGAGAAATTTGACGTAATCTGTTATAATTGAGTTGACTAAATGTTCAGGAGGGAGAGAGGAATGAAAAACAGAACTTATGTAGCAATTGATCTGAAATCCTTTTACGCCTCCTGGGAGTGTATCGTGCGGGGGTTAGATCCGCTGACTACCAACCTGGTGGTTGCCGATGCCAGCCGGACAGAGAAGACCATCTGCCTGGCCGTTTCACCATCCCTTAAAGCCTATGGTATCGGTGGGAGAGCCAGACTGTTTGAGGTAGTGCAGAAGGTGAAGGAAGCTAATTTTGTTCGACAGAAGATGGCTCCGGGCAGGAGGTTTACCGGAGCGTCATATCATGCAGATGAATTGAAACAGAATCCTTCACTGGCCATTGATTATATTGCGGCTCCGCCCCGGATGGCCAGCTACATGGAATGCAGTACCCGGATCTACCAGGTATATTTGAAGTATGTGGCACCGGAGGATATCCATGTTTACTCTATTGATGAGGTGATGATGGATGTGACCGCCTATTTGAAGGTGAGCGGGTTGAGCGCCAGAGAATTTGCCAAGCGGATGATCAAGGATGTACTGGAAACCACCGGGATCACAGCAACGGCAGGAATCGGGACCAATCTGTATTTGTGCAAGGTGGCCATGGACATTGTGGCTAAGCACATTGAAGCCGATGAGGATGGTGTGCGCATTGCAGAATTGGATGAGATGAGTTATCGGGAACTTCTCTGGAACCACCGGCCCCTGACGGATTTTTGGCGGGTAGGTGCCGGATATGCTAAGAAATTGGAGAATCACGGACTCTACACCATGGGCGATGTGGCCAGATGCTCTGTCGGAAAACCGGGAGATTATCACAATGAAGCGCTTTTGTATAAACTGTTTGGTGTAAATGCGGAATTATTGATCGATCATGCGTGGGGATGGGAACCCTGCCGAATGGAGGACATTAAGGCATATAAACCGGAATCAAACAGTATCGGTTCCGGACAGGTACTGCATTGCCCTTATCCGTCGGAGAAAGCCAGATTGGTTGTCCGTGAGATGACGGATCTTTTGGCCCTTGATCTGGTGGATAAGGGATTGGTGACGGATCAGATGGTATTGACCGTCGGTTATGATATTGAAAATTTGAGTGATCCACAGCGAAGCAAGGCCTATAAGGGGCCGGTGACCATTGATACCTACGGCAGGAGAGTGCCGAAACATGCCCACGGAACGGCCAATTTGGAACAGCCGACCTCCTCTACAAGAGAGATCATGGATGCGGTGATGGGGCTTTTTGATAACATCGTCGATCCGGCATTGCTGGTGCGGCGACTTACGCTGACGGCCAATCGAGTGGTGGGTGAGCATTCGGTGGTGGAGAATATGGCGTATGAGCAGTTGGATCTGTTTACGGATTATAGGGCAGAGCAGCAACTGCGGGAGGAGAAAAAGGCGGCCAGAGAGCGGGAGAAGCGAATGCAGCAGGCGGTGCTGAGCATCAAAAAGAAATATGGGAAGAATGCCATTCTGAAGGGAATGAATTTGGAGGAAGGAGCGACTACCATTGACCGGAATGAACAGATCGGAGGACATAAGGCGTAAATACGGGGATATTATCGATTTGCCTCATTATGTATCGAAGACCAGGCCACAGATGTCCATGGTCGATCGGGCGGC
>JAFOFP010000287.1 GCA_017387285.1 Lachnospiraceae bacterium | reverse complement strand
GCTGCCCTCGGGAACTCCATAAACGCCCGGAGCGGCCACCCAGCCACAGATATGGACCATGACCACAGCTCCGTCGGAAGACTCCGGCACCCCGTCCGTCTCCGCCGCCCCGACCTCCTCGCCGATCTCCTGCTGCCCCAACGGTGCCGTATAGGTTTCCCCTCCCACAATCAGGACCGAATCCGGTGAACAGGCAGTCAAAACTATCGCAGTCATCCACACAACCGGCAAAAACAACCTTTTTTTCATTGATATCACCCCTTTGCAGGGAGATACCGTATACTTTTCACGCCAGTTATTATTTTATCGAATTGTATCTCAATAAGCAAGTGTTTTTGCGAATGTCATACTTTGTTAATATTTGAAAAGGAAAAAGTAAATGCTCCGAAGTAAATGTCTATAAATATTCAAACATCTCCTTGAGCCGATACAATTCGCTGGCTTTATTTTTTCTCATCCAGCTTTCGCTGTACCGCTTAAGCCATGCCGCGGTATCTGTCACGCGGCAGTCCTTACTTTCGTATCCGGCCAGTTTTGCCGACAGCTCTGCCATCACACAAATCCCCTCCGCAGCGATGAGCAGTTCTTTTCGGTACTCATCATTTCTCCATCGTTCTTTGGACAGTTTCTCCCCAATCTCCAGGTATCCCTTTTGGATCAGCTTTACCTCGTCCTCGGGGATAAATTCCATTCCCTCACCGTTCTCATAGCGATGGGCAAAATAGTTTTGGCAGACCTGCTTCCACAGAATATGATTATGAAGCGCACTGACTTCCTTTAAAGACTGGATCCCATTCTCACTTCCGTAGAGCAGGGTATTGACCGCACCGTAAAATTTATCACTCAGTTCCGTCTCCACAGACCAGGATTTCTCTGCACCCAGCACCATACCATACATACCAAGCTCCAGGCTGCAGGGATTTCCCCAGTCGCCCCAGTTGGTGTTCAGTACGCCAACCGCACCGTGTCGATGTCCGGTCTCGATCATTCCGGTGATATTAGCCTCCGCCACCTTCACATTTTCACAGAGGCGATACCAGGAGTTCGTTCCCGGACAGACGATCTGCTTTTTACCGGACGCCGCGAAGGCTGCGATTTTCTCCTCCATCCGCTGAAAATCATCCCGATAGTACCAGTTGAGGAACAAAATATCATCGGGCAGCTCTTCGATGGTCTCTGGATGCTTCAGCAGGATATCCGCCCACATCATTACCTTCTTATCTTTTTCCTGCACATGGCCGATGATTTTTTTTACGAAATCCACATAAATCCGGCCCTCGTCCAGACCTTCCTCTGCATACCGCTTCAGATCGAAGGTCTCATCACAGCAGATGTTAAAATAATCGCTTGTAAAATGAGGGGCATACTGATCGATCAGGCTCTTCACCACCTCAAAGCTCTCCGGATTCAAGGGATCAATGGTATGGTGACGCATTCTGGCGTGCCAGAAGTTAGGGATCGTTTCATAATCCTTCAGCACCTGCAGATGTCTATACTTTGGCTGTTCCAGCAGATCATAGAGATGTCCAAAGGTAGACAAAGAAGGAATAAAGTCGATGAAATTCTCGCGACAATAATCATCAATCTCACGGATCTCATCCTTTGTCAGATAGCCAAAAGATGACCACAGTTCCTTCGTCTCCCCAAACGCAAATACATGCTCCACGTAAAGCTGCAGGGAATTCAGCTTGTAGTAAGCCATGTCATCGATCAGCTTTTTGATGGTCTCAACGGTCTGGAT
>JAFOFP010000041.1 GCA_017387285.1 Lachnospiraceae bacterium | reverse complement strand
GGTGATCCCCGCTGAGGCCGATGTATCAAAAATTCGTGCCGCTCTCATTGAGCAGAAGGCTATCCTTGGGCCGGTGGGATAATCCGGGTTATCGGCCCATTACCCAGAAGGCCACGGCACTTGCTGCGGCCACATTGAGGGAATCCACGTCGTGGCTCATGGGGATTTTTACGGTATAGTCGCACTGATCAATGGTTTCCTGCATGAGTCCTTCACCTTCGGTTCCAAGAACGATAGCCAGCCTGTCTTCCGACAGGAGTGCAGGATGATCAATGGATACCGATTCGTCTGTAAGAGCCATGGCAGCTGTTTTAAAACCAAGTGATTGAAGCAAACGAATATAGGACCGGGGCTGATCGCCAGCTTCGGTCTTTATATATGTCCAAGGAACCTGAAAAACCGTTCCCATGCTGACGCGGCCGGATCTGCGGTAAAGGGGATTGCTGCAGCCTTCGGTCAAAAGGACTGCATCCATGTTCAGGGCAGCGGCAGAGCGAAAGATAGCTCCCACATTGGTGGGGTTCATCACATTTTCCAGAACAGCGATACGCCTTTTGCCATCACAGATTTCCTCTACCGAGGGAAGAGGGCGGCGTTTCATGGCGCAGAGGAGACCTCTGGTCAGCTGAAAACCGGTTAGTTTGGTCAGGATATGAGACTCTGCGGCGTACACGGGAGTGTCAGGACATCGACTGATCAGCTCCGCAGCCTGGGTGTCAATCTGTTTCTTCTCCACCAGAAAAGAGATGGGTTCATAACCGGCGTTCAGTGCCCGGGTGATCACATTGGGACTTTCTGCGATAAACAGGCCGGGTTTTGGTTCATAGTAACGAAGCAGCTGAACCTCCGAGAGACGGGCAAAGATATCCAACTCGGGGGCGCTGAAATCGGTGATTTCGATGATATTACTCATATTAAATGGTATGCCTTTCAATGACCTCTGCAATCCGTCCTTTGATCAATGCCGCGATCTCAGGCGTCTTCATATCTTTATATTCTTCGTAGGTCAGTGGTGACAGGAAATGCATCTGCACAGACACCGGTTTGCTGCCTTTCTGATCCAATACTTTGTAGCTGTCGATGCAGGCGACGGGAACAATGGGACATTTTGCTTTTACTGCGGCGTGGAAGCTGCCTGCGTGAAATTCTCCCATCTGATTGCCGTTGCGGCTGCGGGTACCTTCCGGATAGATCATATAGGTGCGACCACTTTTTAATTCTTTGGTCAGTTCTACAATAGTCCCCATGGTCTGGCGGACATCGTCGCGGTCAATACCGAAGGATTTTGTGCAGGCGATGATCTCTTTGAGGACTGGAATGTTGGCCAGTTCTTTTTTGAATACGACACCGATGGGGCGGTCATAGATTCCTGCCAGAGCCACAATGTCAAACAGACCCTGATGGTTTCCCACAAAGAGGAAACCGTCTTTGGCAGGAATGTTTCCCATGCCGGTTACATGCAGGTCAATGTTTCCTGAGGTAACGGCCAGGTCCATGATGTAGTGGATGTGGGCCCACATTTCTTTCTCGGTGTATTTTTCAGGGGCTTTTGCATAACGGCAAAGCTTGAGGTAGGCACCGGGTACGCGCCATAAGTTTCTTAAACACATTAAAACAATACGATTCATTGGAATATCCTTTCAATAATATAAGGGTGTCGGCCTAAAAATCATCGGGAAAGCTGTTTGCTGTGCTCAGTGACACGGTCAACCAAATCGTAGGAAAGGCGGCGCCAACGGGCAAAAAAGTCCTGGTCGATGATGCCGGTGTCCAAAAAGGCTGAGAAGGCTTCACTGTACAGCTGGCGGCATTTCTCATTGTATAATTTCATGGTCAGTTCCAGAACACCGCCCTTGGTAGCCCGGGTGGGGATGGAGGCTTCGATCTTTTCTCTCGACTGAAGCTGGGCGGACATAAGCTGAAGATCCATCTTAAAGTGGGTGGACAGGACATCTACCGGAGATGGGATACCGGCATCCTTGGCAAAATCCAGCTGACCGTCATAAAAGGAGAGAATGGATGAACGGACAAAGGGAACATATTTGGCCGGAATATCCTCGGTGCTGCAGGGGTAAGGCGTGATACCCGGCTCATCAAGACGGTCACGATGGATACGTCGCATACAGGAGGCAATATCCTTAAGCTGAAGCTCAATGCCCCGCTCTTTCAGTACATCGATAATCTGACAGCACATATCAAAGCACATGGTTCCCACGGTTTTGATGGAGAGCATGGGGAAGACCTGCTCGGTAGTGCACTCCAGATATTTTCCCTTGGGAGCAAGGAAACGCTTCAGGAAATCGACCTTTTCCTCATCCCACGGGTGCCTGGGATCGAAGGTGATGTAATTGTAGGCCAGAGAACTGCAGTCAAGGTGCTCTACGTGAGAGCGGGTGTTTGGCAGGATATTTACGGCATAGATATCATCACCTAATACATCATAAAAATAGGACGCACCGGGATCGGGGGCAAAATTCAGAAGCAGAGGGAACTCGGCACCTTCATCGCGAAGCTGCTGATAGTAGGGCAACAGAGAGTCAATCGTGGTCTTCGGAACTTCCTTGGGAGGAGGGGACATGAAAATAACGTCAGGGCGCTGGCGCCTGAGTACCTCCAGGGTGCCGCCTACGCATATTTCGAAGCCGAATTGGCGGCGCTTTTCCTCAAGCTGACGGTCTGATGCCTTGATGGCAATCACATTTGTTTTCATATTTTCACCGAAAAATCCTTCGTAACAGGGGCGAAGATTGCCGGATAAATTGCCAAAACCGATGATGAGCATGTTTATATTTTGATCCAGACGCATAAAAAATATCTCCTTGATCTTAGTGTAGTATGATAAATAAAGAACCGTTTCTGCACTAATCATACCACAGATTCCGAGGAATGACAACCGAAGGGTGAAGTTTCATACGAAAAACGTTGCAGAAAAGAGATTGGCTGTTTATAATAAAAGACAATGGGAATTACCTATAGAGAAAGCGGGTACATAGTATGGGTTATCTGTTATTGACTGCTTCAGTGCTGTTTAGCGTGGCAAAAGGGTACTGCGGAAAAAAGACCAGTGGTCTGTTACATGGGACTGCAGATGCGGTTTTGATCAGTTTTGTACGGATGTTTTTCTGTGTGATCATCGGCTTGGCCTTTGTCCTTTTTCAGGATGGAGTCGGGGCATTTCGCATTGATGGACCTACTTTTTGGATTTCAGCACTGTCCGGCATTTCCACTGCGCTGTTTGTAGCCAGTTGGCTGGTGGTGATCAGGACAGGCTCTTACATGATGACGGATGTTTTTCTGACCATGGGAGTGATCATTCCGCTGGCGCTTTGTAATCTGTTGTTTAGCGAGTTCATTCGACCGGTACAGTGGTTGGGTATTTTATTGTTGTTCGGTGCTGTTTATATTATGTGTTCGTACAATTCTGCGTTAAAGGGAAAGATGAAACCCGGAGCCTTCGGTATGCTGATCTTTTGCGGAGTGTGTTACGGCTTCAGTGATTTTTCCCAGAAGCTGTTTATCCATTGCTGTCCGGAAGGCAGTGTGGCAGTATTTAACTTTTATTCCTATGTGTTTGCGGCACTGTTCCTGTTAACACTGTTCGCCGGTGTTTCCGCGAAGGAAAAGCTTGGCAGAGGAGAAATAAAGACACTGCTAAAGCAGATTTATCTTTATGTGATGGTGATGGCGATCTGTCTGTTCATGAGCTCCTATTTTAAGACGATGGCGGCCATTCATCTGCCTTCAGCGAAACTGTATCCTCTGTTCCAGGGGATGTGCCTTACGTTGGCTACGGTGATGAGTTCCGTGTGCTTTAAGGAAAAGGCTACGCCCAGATGCCTGATGGGAGTTGGACTCTGTTTTGTGGCATTGATTTTCATCAACGTCCTCTAAATAGAGTAAAAAGGGAGAGAAAACAGCTGCGTGAATAGAAAACCGGATTTGTGAAGGAGGACGAGGAGTATGATCTTTGCAAAACAGATCGAGAAAATTTATCGAAAACAATTGTTTGGCCGCTGCGATGACAATGGTGTTGCCAGGTATTTTCGAGCGGAGGATTTTCCGGGATTACAGCGGGAGCCCTATGGGTTTGCGGCAAAGGCTGGCCACTCCTTGCAGGGATACCTTTATCACTATGGAGATCCTATCCCGGGCAGGCTTGTGGTCTTTGATCACGGAATGGGAGGCGGACATCGTTCTTATATGAAAGAGATCGAGATGCTGGCACGTCATGGATTTATGGTGTTTGCTTACGATCACACCGGATGCATGGAGTCCGGCGGAGACTGTACCAACGGATTTGCTCAGTCACTTAACGATTTGGACACCTGCCTGACTGTTTTGAAAGCAGATCCTCGGTTTGCAGACGTTGTCTTTTCCGTGGTGGGACACAGCTGGGGAGCTTTTTCTACCATGAATGTGACTGCACTTCATCCGGAGATCAGGCATGCGGTGGCGATGTGCGGTTTTGTGTCGGTGAGTCAGATGCTTCACCAGAACTTCGGCGGCATTCTGAAGGGCTTTTATGATCACATCTATGGGTTGGAAGCCCGCACAAACCCTGAATATGTGAAGGCCTGTGCAGTGGAAAGTCTGGGGCAGACCAAGGCGAAGGTATTGTTGATCTATTCTGCGGATGATCCGTTGGTGAAAAAGGAATATCATTACGATAGGTTGGAAAAGGGACTTTCCGGAAAAGAGAATGTACGCCTGATGCTGGTGCAGGGAAAGAAGCACAATCCAAATTATACCGAAGATGCGGTAAATTATCTTGGTGAGTATACGAAGGCACTGACGGAAAAGCTGAAAAAGAAAGAACTGATCAGTGATGACCGGAAAAAGGCCTTTGTGGATAGCTTTGATTGGGATCGGATGACTGCACAGGATGAAACGGTGTGGGAAGAGATATTTAAAACGCTGGATGCATAGTTAGGAGAAAACCATGATCATAGAAAACAGTAAGGTAAAAAAAGCACTTTTGGGAGCAGTACGGATCGAGGAGGAGGACGGATATTTGTTTCCGTTCCGTTTCAGCAAACGTCAGTTGGAGAAAAGAGCCGGTGAAGACGGCTATCTTTTGCGGGCGAGATCGGCTTCCTGCATGATGATTGATTTTATTACCGATTCCACCCGGTTGGAGTTTGACTATAAGGTAAGAATAGGCTCCGGCAAAAAACTTTGCTTTTTCGATATCCGTGTGGATGACCGATTGATGCTTCACACCGGAAAGGTGGATATTGTGGAGGATGAGGGACATATTTCCTTCGCTATGGTTGGCGGGAAAAAGCGGGTAACCGTGTATCTTCCATGCCTTTATGAGGTGAAGATCGGAAATTTCTGTCTGGATGACGGCGCACTATTTGAACCGGTGAAGAGGGAGAAAAAGATCCTGTTTCTGGGGGATTCCATCACACAGGGCTATTCCTCGGACTGTCCCAGTCTGTGTTATGCCAACCTGCTGCTGCGTAAATATGATGCAGAGGGGATCAATCAGGCCATCGGCGGATCAAGATTCAACGAGGATTTTCTCAGTGAAGAAATTATGCCGGATGCAGACATGGTCTTTGTGGCCTATGGAACCAATGACTGGGCGGGGGGTGTAGATATTCGTACCAACGCCACTGCCTATATGAAAAAGGTTACCGAGATCTACAAAAACAGCCGTATTTACATGATTTTGCCGATCTGGCGTAAGGATCAGGACAGAGAGACTGCGACCATGACCTTTGAGGAGGCCAGACAGGTCGTGAGAGAGGTGGGAGAGAGTCTCCCCGGTGTGACAGTCATCGACGGTCTGGATTTTGTACCTCATGATTCGGTTTATTATGAGGACGGTCGTGTACATCCAAACGATATCGGATTTCTGTGTTACGGTGAGGCACTTGGAAAGGCATTGGATTTAAGTATCTGACAAAAGAAAGAGGACATCATGAAGAACATAAAAAATCCCCGGATCATGCTGATCAGCGCAATGACGATTTTTGGAACCATAAGCCTGTTTGTGCGAAATATCGCCGTGAGTTCCGGGGAACTGGCGCTGTACCGCGCAGTCATGGCGGCGGCAATGATCGGAGGATATCTGCTGCTTACGGGACAGAAAATCCCGGTGAGAGAGATCAAAAAAGAAATTCCGCTTTTATTGATTTCCGGCATGGCCATGGGAATCAACTGGATTTTACTGTTTGAGGCATATAAATGCACAACGGTTTCCGTTGCCACCCTCAGCTATTACTTTGCTCCGGTGATCGTCACTGCAGTGTGTCCGTTTTTCTTTAAGGAAAAGCTGACCGGAAAACAGATCATCTGTTTTATCATGTCCACCGTCGGATTGGTAATGATCACCGGGATCGGTGATATGGGGCAGGGAAATCGCCATATGATCGGAATCCTGTATGGATTGGGAGCGGCTTGCTTCTATGCCACCGTGATCCTGATGAACAAGTTTATCAAAGGGGTGGAGGGCATCCACCGTACCTTCCTGCAGTTTTTGGCGGCGATTATTGTGCTGGCGCCCTATGTGGCTCTGACCGGAGGTGTGACCCTTGGCGGATTGGACAGTATGGGATGGATCTGTCTGCTGATCGTCGGTTTGATCCATACGGGAGTGACCTATTGCATGTATTTTTCAGCCCTTAAGGAACTGCCCGGTCAGAAAGCGGCGATTCTCAGTTATATCGATCCACTGGTTGCGGTGTTGATATCAGTATCCCTTCTGGGGGAGAGTATGACCCTGTGGCAGGTGATCGGTGGGGGACTGATTTTAGGATTTACTTTGTGGAATGAACTGTAATTTATAAAGTTGATTTTTCGTAGTGTTATCAGTTCTCACACTGACGGATCAGTCTCTCGTGCATCACGAACATCAGGATTAGTATGATCAGCAGATATACGGGCAGCAGTGCCACCGTGATATGGTTTGCAATGAGTCCGAACAGGGGAGGCATCACACAGGTGCCCACATATGCGCTGGCCATCTGGACACCGATCAGTGCCTGTGATTTGTCCGCACCGAAATGCTCCGGTGTGGAGTGGATGACACAAGGATAGATGGGGGCGCAGCCAAAACCAATGATGATCAGTCCGGCCAAAGCGAGAAAACGGGGACCGGGGAGAAGTAGAGCTGCAATTCCCATGGCGATGACGACGATGCCCAGTCGGATGAGTTGGGTGTCGTTGAATTTGAGGGTGAGGAAGCCGTTTAAGGCACGTCCGGCGGTGATACCCAGGTAAAAGAGACTGGCAAAAAAGGCAGCTGTCTCAGCCGGAATGCCGCGGTGGAGAGCCAGATAGCTGCTGGCCCAAAGGCCTGCAGTAGATTCCAGTGCGCAGTAGCAAAAGAAGGTGATCATGACCTCCTTTGCACCGGGAATTTTGATCACATCAGAAAGTGCAAGCGGTTTAACCTCGGAGTCGGGATCGGCAGATCCTGTATCCGGGGTTCTTTTTTTCCACAGGGGAAGAGAGAAAAGCAAAATTGCGGTCAGTAATATCTGGAACAAACCGATATAGAGATAGCCATTGTGCCAATCCTGTCCACCGGCCAGAACAAAGCCCATCACATAGGGGCCGGTGGCAGCACCCACACCCCACATACAGTGGAGCCAGCTCATATGTCGGCTGGGGTAGTGCAATGCAACGTAATTATTGATGGAGGCATCCACGCTTCCGGCGCCCAGACCGTAGGGGATAGCCCAGAGGCAGAGCTGCCAGAAGGAATCGCTGAGGGAAAAACCCAACAGAGCAAGTGCAGTCATAAGTACACTGAGAGCAGTGATTTTGCCGGTGCCCAATTTAAGGGTCAGTCGATCACTCATGAGACTGGAAACCACTGTACCAGCGGCAATGATGGTGGAGACGATGCCGGCGTAGGAGACAGGGACGTCAAATTGCGGATAGATGGTGGGCCAGGCAGCACCCAAAAGACCGTCCGGCAGTCCAAGACTGATAAAAGATAGATAGATAACGGCTAACAGTAGGTGAAACATATGTAATCCTCCGGTTTGAGTTAGATATGTATTAGAGTTGATTGGAAATTGCTTCAAGGCAAGTTTAGCGGGAAGGATAGGAAATGTCAATAGAACAGAAAAAAGTTATTTCCGGTCTTTCCTATTTCTTCAATTTGTGATATACTGAAGAAGTATGTTATTTAAACTGGCATAGTTTTTTCTTTTGCTAATGTTTAGGGAGGATACCTTTGATGAAAGCAATTGGATTTGACAATGAAAAATATCTGAAGACCCAGTCGGAGCAGATCAGAAAGCGGATCGCCCAGTTTGGCGGAAAGCTTTATCTGGAATTTGGCGGAAAGCTGTTTGACGATTATCATGCATCCCGTGTGTTGCCCGGATTTGAGCCGGACAGCAAGGTTCGCATGCTTCAGCAGCTGAAGGACGAGGTAGAGATGGTCATCACCATCAATGCGGCGGACATTGAGGCAAATAAGGTCCGTGGTGATCTGGGTATCACCTATGATGAGGATGTTCTGCGCCTGATCGATACCTTCCGTGAATTGGGTCTTTATGTGGGCAGTGTGGTGCTGACCCGCTATAACGGACAGGCCGCAGCCAATGCTTTCTTAAAGCGTCTGACGGCTCTCGGTATCCGTTGTTATCGCCATTACCCCATTGCCGGCTATCCTTCCGATGTGGCCCATATCGTCAGTGATGAGGGCCTTGGAAAGAACGAATATATCGAAACAGCGCGCTCACTGGTAGTGGTGACGGCTCCCGGTCCCGGAAGCGGAAAGATGGCTACCTGTCTGAGCCAGCTGTACCATGATCACAAACGGGGGATCACTGCCGGATATGCGAAGTTTGAGACCTTCCCTATCTGGAATCTGCCACTGAAGCATCCGATAAATCTTGCCTATGAGGCAGCTACCGCCGATCTCAACGATATGAACATGATCGACCCCTTCCACCTGGAGGCTTACGGAGAGACAGCGGTCAACTACAACCGCGATGTGGAGATTTTCCCTGTGCTCAACGTGATGTTTGAACGGATCCAGGGCGTGTCTCCCTACAAATCCCCCACGGATATGGGGGTAAATATGGTCGGAAACTGTATTATCGACGATGAGGTCTGCCGTTTTGCTTCACGGATGGAGATCCTCAGACGCTACTACGCTGCCTGCTGTGATCGGATGAAGGGCAAAGATATGGACAGTGCTGTCCATAAGCTGGAACTGTTGATGAATCAGTCCGGTACCAGTACGGATCTGTTCCCTGCCATCTCTGCTGCGCGGTTGAAGGCTGCCACCACCGGTTCCCCGGCGGGAGCTATGTGTCTGCCGGATGGCCGCATGGTTACCGGAAAAACATCCACCACCTTGGGTGCGGCATCCGCATTGCTTCTCAATGCATTGAAGATCCTTGCCGGCATTGCCGATGAGTTTGATCTGATTTCCGCCAGTGTATTGGAGCCTATCTGCAACCTGAAGACTCGTTTCCTCAACCATAAAAACCCCAGACTTCATCCGGATGAGGTGTTGCTGGCACTGACGATCTCTGCACTGACCAATCCCATCGCCGAGAAGGCTCAGGAGCAGTTGGCTTGCCTGAGAGGCAGTGATGCCCATTTCTCGGTCATTTTGAGTGATGAGGATGAGAAACTGATGCGCAGATTGGGGGTCAATGTAAGCTGTGAGCCTCAGTATGAGACGAAGGGTCTGTATCACAAATGACCGAATCACAGTGGGATGAACAATTAAATATTCGTACGGTGGGACGGGATAGTGCACATTCCGATGAGTATCATCATCCCTACGAGCCGACACCCTATTCCGTTTTGCTTCGGTTGGCGGAGAGTGGATATATAACCGAAGAAAACACCGTGGTTGACTATGGATGCGGGAAGGGCCGTGTGGGATTTTTCCTCAACCGGCAGTTGGGCTGTCGGACCATCGGCGTGGAGTACGACGGAAATCTTTACAGTCAGGCAAAGCAGAATCAGGTCTATTATATCGGAAATCCGAAGATCGATTTTCTGTGTATATCTGCAGAGGATTACCGGGTCAGAGACGCAGATTGTTTTTACTTTTTCAATCCCTTTTCCGAGGAAATATTGAAAACCGTTCTGGGGCGGATCATGGAGTCTTATTATGAGGAGTCCAGAGAGATGAAGCTGTTTTTCTATTATCCCAGCGATGAGTATGTGGGATACCTGATGACGGCAGATGAGTTGATGTTTCTGGATGAGATCGATTGCAGGGACTTGTTTGCAGGGGATGATGCCAGGGAGAGGATATTGATTTTTGAAATTGCTTAATGATATATTGGAGGAATTATGATATGAACGTACAGAAGATCAACCAAATATTCGCGGACACCGCTTATGTGAGAATGGGCGGCAGTGCCGAGGAGTTGAAGGCTGCACAGTATCTGCAGGCACAGTGTGCAGAACTGGGGATAGAGTCCCATCTGGAGACCTTTGAGGTGGACATGGCCACCATGAAGGAGGCTAAGCTTCTGATCGATGGTCAGGAGATTACCTGTAAGGGATATTTGTGTGCAGGCAGCGGAGAGGTCGAGGCGCCTTTTTATTATCTGAGAAGTACTGACGCTTATTCGAAGAAGCAGTGCAAGGGTAAGATCGTCATGATCGACGGATACATGGGCTATTGGATGTATCAGGATCTGTTGGAGAACGGTGCGGTCGGTTTTATCACCTACGACGGCAATGCAAATTACAGCGACAGAGATATGGACCAGAGAGAACTGCGTTCTTTTGTCAGCAAAGGAAATAAGATCCCCGGTGTAAATATCAATGCGAAAGATGCCATTGAGATCATCAAAAACGGTGCTGCTGCAGCAAAGATTACGCTGGAGCAGGATGAGTACAAGGGCGAGTCCCGCAATGTAGTGGCTGAGCTGCCCGGCGAGGTAGACGAGTGGATCGTGTTCACCGCTCATTATGATTCTACATCCCTGTCTACCGGAGCCTACGATAATATGTCCGGCAGCGTGGGTATTTTGGGCATCGCAGAGTATTTTATCAAGAATCCTCACCGTTACGGACTGAAGTTTGTATGGTGCGGATCGGAGGAGAGAGGTCTTCTGGGCTCCAAAGCTTACTGTGCAGATCATGAGGAAGAACTGAAAAAGGTCGTATTGAATATCAACCTCGACATGATCGGCTGTATCATGGGCAAGTTCATTTCCTGCTGTACCGCTGAAGAAAAGCTGGTTCACTACATCCAGTATCTGGGCAATGAAGCCGGATTCCCTATCACTGCGAGAGACGGTGTATATTCCAGTGATTCCACTCCCTTTGCCGATAAGGGCGTGCCCGCCGTTTCCTTTGCCCGCATTGCACCTCAGAATACCGCTACCATCCACAATAGCTATGATACGTTGAAGGTGATGAAAGCAGAGCAGATGATCGAGGACATCGACTTCCTCAATCTGTTTGCAAGCCGCATGGCCAATGCCAAACTGTGCCCTGTATCCAGAGAGATTCCGGAAAAGATGAAGGAAAAGCTGGATTACTATCTGCTGCGGAAGAGGGAACCGGAAAATAAATAATGAAGAAATGACTTTTGGGTTGAAAAGCCTTGCCTGAGCGCCCATTGCCGGGCAGGGCTTTTCTGAGTTCACAGGAAAATTCGTTTCCATAAAGCAAAAATGTTCTGCGGGATGCGCACTGCGCATATGAGGTTGAGCAAATGATAACATTTAAAACCAGCATTCATTCAATTATACGTTCACATTTACAGATAACCGGTGTTTTCCTGCTGCTTCTTCTTGCCGCATTTGCACTATGGTTCAACAATACCAACAGTAATCGGTCAATCGGAGCTACGATGGCGCAGTTGCGTTTTGAAGGAGAGTACCGCATTGGTAATGGTCAGTGGCAAGCAATCGAGGAAGGGAAACACATTTCGGCAACAAAAGGGGATGTGACGCTGCGGGGAGATTTTTATCTGTATGCTCCCGACGGCGAGTTTATCGGTCTTTTCGGAAGAAACGTCCTCGTCGCTTTTTATACCGATCATATCAACCTGACCTTTCGCGAAGGCGAAGGTGAGTCATATGTGATTGATTCTGAAAATCCCCTGCTTGGTGTATCTGCCTGCGGTGTGGACTGGACAGCTCATTCGTTTTCAAGCGGCGGGACAGACCCGATTGAAATTCTGGTTCATAATCCTCATCGCTTCGGCAATGAAAATGCAATCGATGAAATGCTTTCCAACGTGGCCATTTGGGGCAATGTTGAGTTTGAGCGGGATATCCTGGCAGAGGGGCAGATGCAACGAAATATCGGTCTGTTTTTTGTGGTGGTCGCCCTTGTTCTGTTGGGCTCTGCTTTGTTTTCTGCATTGATTTATATTCCGAACAGCCGGATTATTTGGCTGTTCGGAGCCGTGATCATTTCGGCAGGTATTTATTTGGTATACAGTGCTGCCGGCGTATCTTTTTGGAGCGAGGATGTTGCTTTCAACACAAGCATTCTCGGCTTTTCCATGATGTTCTACATGCTGTTCACGTCGGGAATCATCACCGGCCTTTTGAAGGGAACAAAAAGAATTGCCTACATCACGACATTTGCTTTGGGGATTATGGATGCCATATACTTCCTGCTGCCGGCGCTGACGGGAGGGCTTTTCTACGATACCTGGCTGCTCTGGGCAATCACACAGAGCATGGCAAATGGTGTTTTGCTTTTCTGCATGATAAAGGAATCTGCATCAGCAGATAAAAAAGAACGTTTGACGTATTTGGGTATGGGGATGCAGGTGCTTGCATTTGAGGCGGATGTGGTTGCAACTGCGGCAGGTTTCTGGGAAGGTGGATTGATCTCCGAATGTGTATTTTTTGTTTTGTTTGCTGTAGCTCTGTTCGTGGTGCTGCGTCTGATTCCCGAAAACATCAATGCAGCGAAAAAGGCAAAAGAATTGGAAGCCCAAAGAAGTCGGCTCGAAGCCGAAAAAAGTATGGTGGAAGCAGAGCTGAAGGAAAGCCGGATTTCAATTATGCTTTCACAGATCCAACCGCATTTCATTTATAACACGCTGGGGACCATTGAACGAATGTGTCTTAAGGATCCCGAAAAAGCATTCAGTCTTGTACGCAATTTCAGCCTGTATTTGCGAGGGAATTTCAGCGAACTCGACAGTGTGAAACCTATTCAATTTTCAGAAGAGCTTAAACATGTTGAGTATTATGTCAATATAGAAAAGGTTCGCTTCCCGGATATGAGCATTGAATATGATGTTGAATCAACAGGGTTCGTTCTGCCGGCACTGTCCGTTCAGCCCCTTGTGGAGAATGCGATCAAGCATGGCCTCATGCGCCTTGAAACGGGCGGATCAATTGTGATCCGTTCCTATGAGACACAGACCCATTTTTGTGTTGAGGTAAAAGACGATGGCGTAGGGTTCGACCCAAGTCTGCCTATTGATGAGAAAAAGCATGTGGGTCTGCGCAACATTCGAGGAAGATTGAAGGCATTGGTAGACGGTGATCTTATTCTGGAGAGCAAACCCGGTGTCGGCACCAAAGCCGTTATTATGATTCCAAAGGAGTGATCGTATGAGAGCAATCGCAGTTGATGATGAGAGATATATGCTTGAAACCTTGCAGGAAGCGGTAAGCGCATCTTCTGATATCGGAGTGGTAGAGGCTTTTTCCTCCTGTTCGGCAGCCCTTGAATATATAGCGGAAAATCCGGTTGATATCGCTTTTCTTGACATTAACATGCGGGGAATCGGCGGTCTGGGGCTTGCAGAAAAGCTGCTTGAGATGCAGCCTGGCTGCAAGATTGTGTTTTGTACAGGCTATGAGGAATATGCTGTATCTGCTTTTCAACTCCACGTCTCCGGATATCTGATGAAACCAATTACAAAAGAAGCGGTGCAGAGGGAAATAGACCATATCAAGGGAATCAAGGCCACGGAAAAATTGCTGACCGTCAAATGCTTTGGGAATTTCGAGGTGTTTCACAACGGAGAGTTCCTTCCGTTCAAACGAAGGAGAACGAAGGAACTTTTGGCCGTGTTGATTGACCGGAACGGTGCGGGAATGACGGCGAAACAAATTTGTGCGATCTTGTTTCCCGAGGACACGGATGACACCAAGAATGCAGCTTACCTGCGACAGTTGGTACTGGATTTGAAGAATACACTGAAGATGATCCGGGCAGAGGCTATTCTAAAGCATGATACACCGTATTATCGTATTGATACCAGCTTGGTAAGGTGTGATTATCTCAGTTTTCTGGAAAACGGGAAACCGGAGTTTCGTGGTGAATACATGACCCAATATAGCTGGGCAGAGGAAACCTGCGCCATGCTTCAATTTAGAAAATAAATATTGTCCTATTGTACGATACTCTCCACGAAAAATGGAAAAGATAGAGAAAACGCAGTAAAGTTGCATGAGAGTCAGGAGGACTTTATGAGAAAAACAAGAATTGTGTGCACGATGGGTCCGTCCACCGAGAAGGACGGTGTGTTAAGACAGTTGGTAGAGCATGGGATGAATATTGCCAGGTTTAATTTCTCCCATGGAGATTACGAGGAGCATCGCGGGAGATATGAGGCACTGAGAAAAATCAGTGCAGAGCTTTCCCGGCCGGTGGCGGCGATGCTGGATACAAAAGGTCCGGAAATTCGTCTCGGATTGTTAAAAAAGGGTGTGGAGAAGCTGTCGTCGGGTCAGAATTTCACACTGACCACCCGTGAGGTGGAAGGAGATGATAAGATCGTTTCAGTTACCTATAAAGAGCTGCCCCGGGATGTGAAGACCGGAGGGAGGATCATGCTGGACGATGGTCTGATCAGCTTGAAAATTGATAAGGTCACAGAGACAGACATCATTTGTACTGTGGAGAATGATGGAGTGATCAAAAATCGCAAAGGTGTGAATGTGCCCGGTGTTCATCTGTCCATGCCCTATATGAGTGCCAAAGACAGAGAGGATATTTTGTTTGGAATCGAGATGGGATTTGATCTGGTATCGGCCAGCTTCACCCGCTGTGCCCAGGATATTCTGGATATCCGAAACCTGATCAAAGAACATGATTCCGGGATGCGTATCATTGCAAAGATTGAGAATCAGGAGGGCGTAGATAATATCGATGAGATTCTGAGCGTTGCCGACGGCATTATGGTAGCCAGAGGTGACATGGGTGTGGAAATCGATTTTGCGGAGATCCCTGCCATTCAGAAACGTCTCATTGACCGGGCCATGGCGGCCGGAAAGATCGTGATCACGGCCACTCAGATGCTGGATTCCATGATGGTGAATCCAAGACCCACCCGTGCGGAGATCACGGACGTGGCCAATGCGATCTATGATGGAACCACTGCGGTGATGCTCAGCGGAGAGACGGCAGCAGGTAAGTATCCGGTGGAAGCCTTAAAGGCCATGGCGGCCATCGCTGATTCTGCGGAAAATGAGTCCAATTATCACAATTTGGTTCATCGGGTGCAGAACGGAGATCGTCGGATGAGTGTCAGCGAGGCCACTGCCCATGCTGCGGCGACAACGGCGGCTCATATCCGTGCGGCGGCGATCATCACGGTGTCCCAGAGCGGTGAAACAGCCAGATTGTTGAGCAGCTGTCGTCCCGAGACACCCATCATCGCCTGCGTCATGGAGGAGAGCATTCAGCGCCGTGTCAATACCTATTGGGGAGTAAAGCCGCTGATCATGCCCTATGCCCATTCCACCGATGAAATGATCAGTATGGCGGTGGAGACAGCGGAAAAAGCCGGTTTGATCCGTGCCGGGGATATGGTTGTGGTGACTGCCGGCGTGCCGGTGGGTGTGTCCGGAACTACAAATATGATTAAGGTTCACCTGGTTGGGAATTGTCTGCTGTCCGGTGTCGGCATCGGCAGTCAGAATGCAAAGGGAAGACTCTGTATCTGCCGTACCCTCAAGGATGCGGAGAAAAAGTTTATGGCCGGAGATATTCTCTGTACCCCCTATACCAATAATGATTTTCTTCCCTACATGCGTCAGGCTGCGGGAGTGATCGTAGAGGAAGGCGGAACCAATAATCATGCGGCTATTGTGGGTCTGACATTGGATAAGGCTGTGATCGTGGGAGCGGTTAATGCCCTTCGGGTGCTGAAGGACGGAGAGCATATTTCCATGGACTGTGAGCATGGACTGATTCAAGCGATGTTGGGATGACTCATACTTTTGGGGTAAGCGGTTACGTTTAAACGTGGTATGCACAATTATGTTGTAATTTGTACAAAAAAGGTATTCCTTTTTTTAGTTGATTCGGTTATAATAGGAGTGAAATTTTGAGTTTTTGGGAGGTATCTTCGATGAAGAAGATTTTGTTTGCAGCATCAGAGTGTGTGCCTTTTGTAAAGACAGGCGGTCTTGCAGACGTTGTAGGTTCCCTGCCCGCTTATTTTAATAATGATGAGTTTGATGTGAGAGTTATTTTACCTAAATATACCTGTATTCCGGAGAAGTTTACTGAACAGATGCGCTACGTGACTCATTTTTATATGCCTTATATGGGACGTGACCGTTATGTTGGTGTTTTGGAGCTGGTACATGAGGGTATCCATTATTATTTTGTGGACAATGAGGATTACTATTCCGGAAAGGCTCCTTATACCGATGCGTACTATGATCTGGAAAAGTTTGCTTTTTTCTGTAATGCGGCTCTGTCCATTCTGCCCGTGGTTGATTTTTGTCCGGATATTATCCACTGCCATGACTGGCAGACCGGTCTGATCCCTGTATATCTGAAGGATAGATTCGCCGGCAGTGAGTTTTTCCGCGGCATCAAGACTGTTGTGACCATTCATAATCTGAAGTTCCAGGGTATCTGGAGCATTGATACCATCAAGGCGATCTCCATGCTGTCCGATTACTATTTCACCTCCGATAAGCTGGAGGCTTACGGAAACGGAAATATGTTCAAGGGCGGTCTGGTTTATGCGGATCGCATTACCACCGTCAGCAAGACCTACGTGGAGGAGATCAAGACGCCCGAGTACGGTGAGGGCCTCCACGGCCTGATGCAGGCCAGAAGCAACGATCTGGTAGGTATCGTAAACGGCCTGGACTACCGCGTGTACGATCCGGAAAATGATCCCCTGATCCCCAGAAATTACAATGTGGACAACTTCCGCAAGCTGAAAAAGTACAATAAGACTGCACTTCAGGAGCAGCTTGGCCTGAAGGTGGACTCCAAGATCATGATGATCGGTATCGTTTCCCGCCTGACTGACCAGAAGGGCTTTGATCTGATCAATGCGGTGATGGAGCAGATCTGTCAGGATGAGATCCAGCTGGTTATCTTAGGCACCGGCGAGGAGAGATATGAGAATATGTTCCGCTACTATGCGGAGAAATATCCGGACAAGGTTTCTGCCAATATCCGTTACAATGAGGCTATGTCCCATGAGATCTATGCAGGCTGTGATGCATTCCTGATGCCCAGTCGTTTCGAGCCTTGCGGCCTCAGTCAGCTGATGAGCCTTCGCTACGGCACCGTGCCCATCGTCCGTGAGACCGGCGGTCTATTTGATACCGTTGACGCTTACAATGAGTATGAGCACTACGGCACCGGATTTTCCTTTGCCAATTACAATGCGGAGGAGCTGTTGAACACCATCCGCTACGCAGAGCACGTTTTCTATGACAAGAAGCGTGATTGGAACCGGATCGCAGAGTTTGCGATGCAGGCTGACTTCTCATGGAACCGCTCTGCCAGAGAGTATGAGGAGCTGTATCGGGAGCTGTTGGAGGATTAGTTTTTAGATTGATATGAGTAACCTTGAGGCCCCTGTGAATGTAGGGGCCTTTTTGAAAATCGAAAACCTTGGGGAAAATGTACATAAAAGAAGAATGATAATTATGAAAAATAGAGAAAGTGAATAAATTGAAATAAAATCGTTTGACTATATGTCATAGAAACACTAAAATAATAGTGCAGTAGATATTGTGACGAGAAAATATGGTTCTGTTATAGATATATCACTGTCTGCCGAATTTGTTGTAGACGAATTAAAGATAGATTGTCCGGAATATAATTATTTTAATGATTGGCCTAGAGCAGATAAATTAATATTGAATCTTCAAAATGGAAATCCTGTGTACATTAAGTTTGAGCATGCAACAGGATACCATGCAGGTGTATTGTATGGTTATAATAGCAATGGAAATTATTATATTCTTGACCCACAAGTAGGACCTGTGCTGGGTTATATTAACAGCAACGGATATTTGACTTATTATAGTGTAAATGCTCAAAGTATGGCCATACCCTTTCGTGCGATTTTAGTGAATTGAATATGTAAGAAAAATATTTGCCAAGAGGGGGTGCTTCATGATTGAATATTCGATTCGAAAGAAAAAAAAACGGATTGTACATCGATTTTTGATAGGGATTCTGCTTTTTGTGCTGGTGGTTATTGACTTGTGGTACTTTGTTCTATGGCCAAAGTATGGTCTGTATCCGTTTCGGGATTTGAGAACATCGGATATTCTATCCGCGACAGCCATCTCTGGCGTTATAGAAGAAGCAGAGTTAACTGATGACGAGATTGAACTGTTGGTGGGTGAACTTAAGAAAATTAAGATTTACCCACCTCGGGGCGAATACGAAGAACCAGAAGGCGGAAGATTTATTCAGTTCAAGGTGGTGTTTAAAAACTGGTTCTGGGAAGAAATATATCTGGCTGATTACGGAAAGTATTTTCTGTTCGACTGGGTTCCGTATTACCGCGGTGAGGATAGTGCGCAATTGGAACACGGAGTTGCAGAACTGTTTTGGGAACTGATAAATCACTAAAATCTTTGAAAGAGGCATGAAAAGGAGTGAGTAAGGGTACGGTATGAAGGAGAACAGCGCGAAAAAGAAGGTTCTGCTTGTTTTTATTGTTCTGCTTGTTGTCGTCCATTTGGCCTATTTTCTTCTGTGTCCTGCTATTGGGTGGAAACCTTGTGATGATCTGAGTAAAGACAAGCTGGAATATGTTTATTTCTCTTATCGTGGCGATGATTACTATTTGTCTGAGGAGGAAATTGATCAATTTATCGATTTTGTACGTCAGATCAGGTTATATCCGATGACGGGAGATATCATCTGTGATAATCGAGAATATAAGTTTTGCTATAAGAGTGTGGGCGAAAAAGAGGAAAATACAATTCAGTTTGAAACACTGTTTGTCAAATACAATGATAAGATATATCGCGGAGGAGAGGCATACTGGAAATTGTTTTTTGAACAAGGATTAAGATTGTGGTGTGGAACAATGACGAATAAAGTATCGTATGAGTAGAATGGATAATCGTATGAAGCGAAATGCAAAAAGTTCTGCTAAAAAATATATTTCCATCATGGCGATTATCTGTACCGTTGTTGTTTTAGCTGTATGGTGGATAGAAATTTTTGCTGGCGCGAGTATGTTGTTGAATGGATCAAGGTTTTCTGGGATCCGGTACAAGGATCGATTATTGTGTGTTGAATTACAAAACCGGACAGAAACCTGTGTGTTGTCACAGGAGGACCGAAAAATGATTGATTGTGCAGTCAATATTGTCGCAAAGCAAAAATTGATTTACCCTCAAATTGATAAAATTCAAGTGGTGATTCGGAATAAGAATGGATATCCGTTTTGGAATGAGGTTTACGGACAGAAGGAGAAGATTGATATTTACAATCCTGATTTGAGCAAAATGAGTCCGCCGAAATCTGAATAAAGACGAAAGGAGAGGGGTGAATAATAAAATGGCAGAGAAAAACATAAAAAACAAACTGTTAAAGATAACCATAGCGATTTTACTGGTTGCCCTGCTGGCCTTCAATCTTTGGTACTTCGTTTTGTGGCCTAAGTATGGTTGGTATCCTTTTGCTGATCTGAAACCCTCCGATATTTTAACGGCGACCGTTTGCTATGGGCCTACTAGTGAGGCTGAATTGAACGAGGATGAGATCGAATCCTTGGTGGAGGAACTCAGGAAAATCCATGTTTATCCGCCCCAGAGTCAATATCAGTCCTTGGAAGGCGGCTCATTCCTGCAGTTCAAAGTGGTCTTTAAACACTGGTTTTGGGAGGAGATCTGGCTGTCTTCAAACGGAAAGCATTTTTGGATCGACTGGGTACCTTATTTTCGGGCTGAAGATTGGATGGCATTGGATCACGGCTTTGATGAGTTGTATTCAGAACTGTATAGGAAGTATCTTCCGAATACATAGAGCGGTGCCATGCGGATGATAAGGGAAGGGAAAGGAGGATGCACAGTGAAAAAGAAAATTTTGGCTGTCATGATCGGTCTGTTCTTTATGGCTCATTTGGCTTATTTTGTCCTGTGGCCTGCCATCGGCTGGAAACCCTGTGGTGATCTGAGTAAGGACAAGCTGGAGTACGTCTACTTCTTTTATACGGACAAAAAGTATTACCTGTCTGATGAGGAAATCGACAAATTTGTGAAATACGTTCAGCAGGTCAGGGTATATCCGATGCCCGGAGATATCAGCGGTGATGATCGGAAGTTTACATTTTACTACAAATGTGTGGGAGAAGCGGAGAAGAACCTGATCCAGCTGGAATCTACCTTTGTCAAATACAATGATACGTGGTACCATGTGGGGGAAAAGTATTGGAACATGTTTTATGGCGAAGGGCTGAATGAATGGTGTAGTTCGCTGGCCATCAAAGTACAATCCGATTGAGAAAAGTGATTGTACGAAAGGAAAAACATAAAAAACGGTGAAAAACAGTGAAAAAGGCATGGGTGTCAAGAAAAAACACTTGACACACACGCCTTTTTCGTGTATAGTACCATACGGTGATGAACATGGAGAAGATTGTTGAGCAGACGTTATTATATGATTTTTACGGTGAACTGTTGACGGCACACCAGAGACAGATCTATGAGGATGTGGTGTTTAACGATTTATCCTTGAGCGAGGTGGCCGAGGAGCGAGGAATTTCCAGACAGGGCGTTCACGACATGATCAAGCGCTGCGGCAAGCAGCTCTCAGATTATGAGGAGAAGCTTCATTTGGTTGAGAAGTTTCTGGTAACCAGGCAGAAGGCAGAGCAGATCCATGAACTGGCGAGGAAGTGTTCTGAGACAGGGGATCTGAAGCTGGCTGAGAAGATCGAGCAGATCGCTTCGGAAATCATTACCGAGCAGTATTACGATTGATCAACATCACAGGGGAGGACAGTTCGTGGCATTTGAAGGCATTTCCGAAAAATTGCAAAATATTTTTAAGGGCCTGAAGAACAAGGGCCGTTTGACCGAGGCTGACGTTAAGGCGGCACTTCGCGAGGTCAAGATGGCACTGTTGGAAGCTGATGTAAACTTCCGTGTGGTTAAGCAGTTTGTGAAGGCAGTTGAGGAGCGCGCCGTTGGACAGGATGTGATGAACAGCCTGACACCGGGACAGATGGTCATCAAGATCGTTAACGAGGAGATGGTCAAGCTGATGGGCGGTGAGCCGGTGAGACTTCCTCTTCACTCAGGCATGAACGTGCTGATGATGGTTGGTCTCAACGGTGCAGGTAAGACTACCATGACTGCAAAATTGGCCGGAGAACTGAAAAAATATCGCAGACCTCTGTTGGTAGCGGCGGATATCTACCGTCCCGCGGCCATCGAACAGCTGCAGATCAACGGTGGCAAGGTTGGTGTTCCCGTGTTCACCATGGGTGACAAGCACAATCCTGTGGATATTGTCAAGGCTGCTATCGAGCATGCGTCCAAAAATGGAAATGATCTGGTGATCGTCGATACGGCAGGTCGTCAGCACATTGATGAGGCGCTGATGGATGAGCTGGTAGCCATCAAGGCTGCGGTGAAGATTGATCAAACCCTGCTGGTTGTGGATGCCATGACCGGACAGGATGCGGTAAATGCGGCAAACAGCTTTAACGAGCGCATCGGCATTGATGGTGTGATCCTGACTAAGCTGGACTCCGATACCCGAGGCGGTGCGGCACTTTCTATCCGCTCCGTCACCGGAAAGCCCATCATTTACTCCGGTATTGGTGAGAAGCTGACCGATATCGAACAGTTCTATCCCGACCGTATGGCTTCCCGTATTCTGGGTATGGGTGATATCTTAAGCCTCATTGAGAAGGCTGAGGCGTCCTACACGGAGGAGCAGGCCGATAAGCTGGCGAAGAAGTTCAAAAAGGCCGAGTTTGATTTTAACGATATGCTGGAGCAGTTTGACCAGATGAATAAGATGGGCAGCATTCAGGATATCATGGGCATGATCCCCGGCATGGGAAACAAGCTCAAAAACGTGGAGATCGATGAGAAAGCCATGAATAAGCCCAAGGCGATCATTCTCTCCATGACCCCCGCAGAGCGGGCAAACCCCAAATGCATCAACCCTTCCAGAAAACGCCGTATTGCCAAGGGCGCAGGCGTGGAGGTGGCAGATGTCAACCGATTGCTCAATCAGTTTGAGCAGAGCAAAAAAATGATGAAGCAGATGTCAGGCATGATGTCCGGCAAGGGAGGCCGTCGTTTTGGCGGCAAGGGCGGTTTCCGTTTCCCTTTCTAATGATAAGTACCTGATAATCATAGATGAAGAAAAAAATCCCCAAGGAGGAAATTAATCATGGCAGTAAAGATGAGATTGAAGAGAATGGGTCAGAAGAAGGCTCCTTTCTACAGAGTAGTAGTTGCAGATTCCCGCTCTCCCAGAGACGGAAGATTTATCGAGGAAGTTGGATACTATGATCCCAACCAGAATCCCAGCGTTGTAAAGATCGACGAGGAGAAGGCTAAGAAGTGGCTTGCTAACGGTGCTCAGCCCACTGAGACGGTTGCTAAGCTTCTGAAGGTTGCAGGCATCGAGAAATAATTCCCGGATAGGAGGCAGCGTATGAAGGAATTAGTTGAAGTAATTGCCAAAGCTCTGGTAGAAAATCCGGAGGATGTGGTAGTTACCGAAACAGTTGACGGTGACGAGGTAGTCATGGAGCTGTCGGTAGCGCCCTCCGATATGGGTAAAGTTATCGGAAAGCAGGGTCGTATTGCAAAGGCGATCCGCAGCGTGGTAAAGGCAGCCGCTTCCAGAGAAGAGAAGAAGGTTGACTTAAAGATTCAGTAATAATCTGGTGATGGTGGGAGATTTCTGCAGTTTTTGCTGTGGAAATCTCTTTCTGTCTTAATCCCTGCAGCTGCCGACTGACGTTGGAAGGCCGGCGGACAATAATGAGCAGGATATTAAAAAACAGCAGATTGGAGACACATATGGAACAGATGCTTCGCGTTGGCGTGATCGCCAATACCCACGGAGTACACGGTGAGGTAAAAGTATTTCCCACCACAGACAGTCAGGAGCGATTCCTTCATTTAAAGAAGGTGATCCTGATGACAAAACGAGGACAGATCCCTTTGGAGGTCACTGGCGTAAAGTTTTTCAAGCAGTTTGCGATCCTGAAGTTCAAAGGTTACGATAATATTAACGATATCGAGATGTATAAGGGCTGTGATCTGATGGTCACCAGAGAGGATGCAGTGCCTTTGGAGGAAAACGAATACTACATCGCCGATTTGTTGGGGATGGAGGTAGTCACCGACGAGGGTAAAAAGCTGGGTGTGCTGAAGGATGTTCTGCAGACCGGAGCCAACGACGTCTATGTGGTGACAACGAAAGAAGGTAAGGAGATTCTTCTTCCGGTTATTGATGAGTGTATTTTGGATGTGAGTCTGGAGGAGAATAAGGTGACAGCTCATATTATGCCGGGATTGCTGGACTGAGGTGAGACATATGAACTTTCATATATTGACATTGTTTCCGGAAATGGTGATGAATGGTCTGTCCACCAGCATCATCGGCCGCGCAGTGAATGCAGGGCATTTGTCCATCGAGGCCATCGACATCCGGGATTATGCAGAAAATAAGCACAATCGTGTGGATGATTACCCTTACGGCGGCGGCGCAGGCATGGTGATGCAGCCGGG
>JAFOFP010000286.1 GCA_017387285.1 Lachnospiraceae bacterium | reverse complement strand
TGGATTTCCTCACGGGAGATCAGGAGACCGTGGAGATGCTGGCGTACTCAGGCTTTTTCCGGGACTTGTCCGTGGTGCTGAGCAAGGAGCAGGTGGAGCGGTATAAACCATATTTTCGGTACATTGATCAGGCTGTTGTGGATCAGATTATTTTGGCGGCAGAGTCTGAGACCGATGTGGATATTCAGCTCCCTGACTGCGCAAAGCCCGAGGAGATGGAGAAACCCATCCCCGTAATGATTGACGTCAGCCATTATGACAACCTTAAGGGCTTGTACGCCGAGACAACCGGGACGGTCGTTTTTACGATATGTGAAGACAGTCCGGAGATTGGCGGCTTGCGCAATATTCTTGATGTGATTTTTGAGTGATCGTGCCTGTTTTTGACGTTCACTTCTTGACAGTATTTCTACTGGCCTTTATAATAAAAAGTTGTGAAAACAAAGTAAGAGAACTTCAGACAAATTATATTTCAGGAGGATTTTATGAGCAAGAAACCTACGGTTTTAATGATCTTAGATGGATATGGCCTCAATGAGAAGGTCAATGGCAATGCGGTGGCTGAGGCGAAGACTCCCGTGATGGACAAGCTGATGGCAGAGTGTCCTTTTGTGGAGGGTAATGCCAGTGGTATGGCAGTTGGTTTGCCCGAGGGACAGATGGGTAATTCCGAGGTTGGGCATCTGAATATGGGTGCCGGCCGTATCGTATATCAGGAGCTGACCCGTATTACCAAGGAGATCCAGGACGGAGATTTCTTCGAGAATGAGGCTTTTGCAAAGGCTGTAGCTAATTGTAAGGCAAATGATTCCGCACTGCATATGTTCGGTCTGGTTTCCGACGGCGGTGTACACAGCCACAACACGCACATTTACGGTCTGCTGGAGCTGGCTAAGCGCCAGGGGCTGTCCAAGGTTTATGTACATTGCTTCCTGGATGGCCGTGACACTCCCCCTGCATCCGGTAAGGATTATGTGGCTGCACTGGTGGAGAAGATGGCTGAGATCGGTGTTGGTAAGGTTGCCAGCGTAAGCGGTCGTTACTATGCGATGGACAGAGACAACCGTTGGGATCGTGTGGAGAAGGCTTATGCAGCACTGACCAAGGGCGAGGGCAAGCAGGCGGCTGATCCCGTGGAGCTGATCCAGGCTTCCTATGACGAGGGCGTAAACGATGAGTTCGTTGTACCTACTGTAGTGGTGGAGAACGGTGCACCTGTAGCGACCATCAAGGACGGCGATTCCGTAATTTTCTACAACTTCCGCCCTGACCGCGCACGTGAGTTGACTCGTGTGTTCTGTGCAGACGATTTCGATGGCTTTGATCGCGGCGAGCGTATCAAGACCACCTATGTATGTTTTACCGAGTATGATGTGACCATCCCCAACAAGGAGGTTGCTTTCCATAAGGTTTCCATTACCAATACCTTCGGTGAGTTCCTTGCAGCCAATGGCCTTAAGCAGGCACGTATCGCTGAGACGGAGAAGTACGCACACGTTACCTTCTTCTTCAACGGCGGCGTTGAGGCTCCCAACGAGGGAGAGGATCGTATTCTGGTCAAGTCCCCCAAGGTTGCTACCTACGACCTGAAGCCGGAGATGAGTGCTTACGAGGTTTGTGACAAGCTGGTTGAGGCAATCGAGTCTGACAAGTACGATGTGATCATTATCAACTTTGCTAACCCTGACATGGTTGGTCATACCGGAGTTGAGGATGCAGCCATCAAGGCGGTTGAGGCTGTTGACGAGTGCGTTGGAAAGACCGTTGATGCGCTGAAGAAGGTAGGCGGACAGATGTTCATCTGTGCAGACCACGGAAACGCAGAGCAGCTGGTTGACTATGAGACCGGTGACAGCTTTACCGCTCATACCACCAATCCGGTGCCCTTCATTCTGGTGAACTACGATGACGCATACACCCTCCGTGAGGGCGGATGCCTTGCAGACATCGCACCTACGCTCATCGAGATGATGGGACTGACTCAGCCCGTAGAGATGACCGGAAAGTCTCTGCTGGTGCGCAAGTAATAAAATATAACGTAAAAAAGGGCTTTCCATTGTGAAATGGAGAGCCCTTTGATCGTGTGAAACTGTTTTCTGTGACAGGGGAGATCAGCCGAGTTTTACCTGTGCGAGGCCATCCTCGTCATAGATGATCCGATCTCCTGAGCGATTGATACTGTCGATGTAGGACAGGTAAGCCTCCTTGGAAGGAAATGCAGGTTTGTAGTCAGCGATGATCCGGTTTGCCCGGGCACCGTTGTCCTTCAGCAGGAGATAAAGCATGGCCAGCTGCCACTTGGCACTGCCCAGACAGGCTGCTTCCGGGTCGGCGATATAATAATCCGCACCGTGTCCGGTTCCCACTGCACCTCCGGCATAAGGGTGGATGACAGGCATGATACAGGAGAGATCGCCCATATCGGTGCTGCCGGAGCTGTATCTCTGCCGGACAGTAAATTCCCCTTCGGGAATGATGGCGTCGGCGGCATCCTTGGCCAGATCGATCATGTTTGGATCATTGTAGAGAGGGGCATAGCCGGGGATGTCAATAATCTCAATGTTGGTGCCGATGGAAAGGGCAGCGCCGCAGAGAGCCTGATTAACCTTTTTGTTTGCTTTCAGGATGGCTTCGAAGCTGTTGCCGCGGACATAACTTTCCATTTTTACGGTCTCCGGGATGGCGTTGACCATCTGACCGCCGCTGGTGATAATGGGGTGGACACGGATAATATCCGGCTCAGCAAAGGTCTCACGGATGGCATTGACCGCATTGAGTCCGCAGGTGGCTGCGTAAAGTGCGTTTCTTCCGTTCCAGGGTGCTCCGCCTGCGTGAGCGGCAGTGCCCTTGTAAATAATGCTTTTGGTGATACAGCCTACGCCGCCAAGGGTCGTGGAGAAGGAAGTGGAAGTGTGGATCATGAAGGCGATATCCACGCCGTCAAAGTAACCGCGGGAGAGAAATTCGTTTTTTCCGCCCATGTATTTGATCTTGCCCTCGTTTTTCAGACCATTGCGGTACTCGATCTCCAAAAGCTCCTCGGCAGGGACTGCGCACAGACGGATCCGTCCGCAGAGGTCGTCCAAAATGCCTGGTTCCTTCAGTGCAGCAGCCAGTCCCAGAAGTGCCGCGCACTGAGCGTTATGTCCACAGGAGTGGACAGCGCCGGTGGCCGGGTCAGACTCGGGGTGGCCGGGGCAGATAACAGAGTCCAGCTCACCTAAAACCAAAATTTCGGGGCCGGGGCGACCGGTATCGATCACGGTGTAAAACCCGGTGATATCGTCAGCATAGTTCAGCTCGTAACCCAGACGGGTGAACTGTTCGGCCAGATAAGCGGAGGTGACGGTCTCCTTGTATCCGGTCTCGGGGTGTTTCCAGATAAAACGCTCAGTTTCCAGAATCTGTGTGCGATGCTTTTCCACTGCAGCTGCAAGATGTTTCATAATCGTACTCCTTTCAGAAAAGGTCTGGTATAGGTTGATTATAAATCAGAGCG
>JAFOFP010000285.1 GCA_017387285.1 Lachnospiraceae bacterium | reverse complement strand
GGTGTACATGCTACCGTTTATGATGGTTCTTACCATGAAGTCGACTCTTCAGAAATGGCATTCCACATTGCAGGTTCACTTGCATTCAAGGAAGCTATGCAGAAGGCGTCACCTGTACTTCTTGAGCCAATCATGAAGGTTGAGGTAACAATGCCTGAGGAATACATGGGTGATGTTATCGGTGATATCAACTCTCGTCGTGGACGTATTGAGGGTATGGAGGATATCGGTGGTGGTAAGATGGTTAAGGCATATGTACCACTTGCAGAGATGTTCGGCTATTCTACAGACTTACGTTCTAAGACACAGGGACGTGGAAACTACTCAATGTTCTTCGAGAAGTATGAGCAGGTTCCTAAGCAGGTTCAGGAAAAGGTACTTGCTGCAAAGGCAAAATAATTACCATAATTATGAGTATTTTATAAATAATGCTTGAAAATTAGAGCGTTTTCTAATATAATCAAACTAGTTGAGTTCAGTTTTATGTATAATGAAACTAATATAATTAATAATAACTTTTTTAAGGAGGACTTTTAAAATGGCAAAGGCTAAATTTGAAAGAACTAAACCCCATTGTAACATTGGTACTATTGGACACGTTGACCATGGTAAAACAACTTTAACAGCTGCTATCACAAAGGTATTGGCTGAGAGAGTTGCTGGTAACGTAGCTACAGATTTCGAGAACATCGACAAGGCTCCAGAAGAGAGAGAGCGTGGTATCACCATCTCTACCGCTCACGTTGAGTACGAGACCCCTAACCGTCACTATGCACACGTTGACTGCCCTGGCCACGCTGACTATGTAAAGAACATGATCACTGGTGCTGCTCAGATGGACGGCGCTATTCTGGTTGTTGCTGCAACCGACGGTCCTATGGCTCAGACCCGTGAGCACATCCTGCTTGCTCGTCAGGTAGGCGTTCCTTACGTTGTAGTATTCATGAACAAGTGTGATATGGTTGATGACGAGGAGCTGCTTGAGCTGGTAGACATGGAGATCCGTGAGCTGCTGAACGAGTACGAGTTCCCCGGAGATGATACCCCTATCGTTCAGGGTTCCGCACTGATGGCTCTGCAGGATCCCGAGAGCAAGTGGGGCGATAAGATCCTTGATCTGTTCAACGAGATCGAGGCTTATATTCCCGATCCCGAGCGTGACGTTGACAAGCCTTTCCTGATGCCTGTCGAGGACGTATTCTCCATCACCGGTCGTGGTACCGTTGCTACCGGTCGTGTAGAGCGTGGTGTTATCCATGTTTCCGATACCGTTGAGATCGTTGGTCTGAAGGAAGAGAAGCGTTCCGTAGTATGTACCGGTGTTGAGATGTTCCACAAGCTGCTGGACGAGGGCCAGGCTGGTGATAACATTGGTGCTCTGCTTCGTGGCGTTCAGAGAACCGAGATCGAGAGAGGACAGTGTCTGGTTAAGCCCGGTACTGTTAACCCTCACACCAAGTTCACTGCTCAGGTTTACGTTCTGACCAAGGAGGAGGGTGGTCGTCATACTCCTTTCTTCAACAACTACAGACCTCAGTTCTACTTCCGTACAACTGACGTTACCGGTCTTTGCAACCTGCCCGCAGGCACCGAGATGTGCATGCCTGGTGACAACGTAGAGATGACCATCGAGCTGATCAAGCCCGTAGCTATGGAGCAGGGTCTGCGTTTCGCTATCCGTGAGGGTGGCCGTACCGTAGGTGCTGGTACCGTTGCAACCATCATCGAGTAATTTACGCGTAGGCAATGAGCCGTGCGTTAACATGAAAAGTACCCGCCGGGAGTTTGCTCCCGAGCGGGTTTCTTTTTGTGTTAACATAGGGCGAAGCCCGCGAGTGAGTTGGAGTAAACTGTTTTTAGCGGATCTGTAGCCACTGCCTGTAGGATTTGGAATAATATCATTAATGCTTGGAATTTTGACAAGAATAGTGTATAATGGATATAATTGGGCGAAAATTGATACACAGAAGAGAGGGAAACCATGAAAAATGTATGTATCGTAGGGTACGGGGCCATTGGTCCGGTACACGCAAAGGCGCTGGAGATGGTAGAAAATGCCAAGCTTTATGCAGTGTGTGAAATTGATGGGGAAAAGCGTAAAAAATGTCGGAGCACTTACGATGTAAAGGAATATACGGATTTTGATGAAATGCTCCTTGATCCGGAGATAGACAGTGTACATATCTGTACGCCGCATTATCTTCATTTCGAGATGATCCGGAAGGCCATGATGGCCGGTAAATCGGTGGTGACGGAGAAACCGGTTACCATGACAAAGGAAGAGTATGACGCCCTTTTGAAATTGGATAAATCGGGGAAGGTTTGTGTGGTACTGCAGAACAGACTGAATCCCTGCGTACAGAAATTGAAGGAATTGGTGGAGAGCAGAGAACTGGGAGCCGTAAAAGCCGTGAGGGCGGTTCTGACCTGGCACCGGGATGAGGCCTACTACGCAAGTGGAAGCTGGAGAGGAAAATGGGAGACAGAAGGAGGCTGCCTTCTGATCAATCAGGCGATCCACACCCTGGATCTTTTCCACTATGTGGTCGGTGACATTCTGAGCGTCAAGGCCAACATGTTCAATTATTCGCTGGAAAATGTTATCGAGGCGGAAGATACACTGGTTGCTTATCTGGGCTTTGCAGATAAGGTAAAGGGGATCTTTTTTGCCACAAATGCCTACGGAGACAATTCTGCACCTCTGTTTGAGATTGTGTTTGAAAAGGGTGTAGCGAGATATGTGGACAAGCAGCTTTGGATCGATGGTCAGATCCGGGCCGAGGATGTACAGGCATCGGTCGGAAAAGATTATTGGGGAAGCGGACATGGCAGGCTGATCAAGCTGTTTTATGATGAGCAGAAGTATTTCACCGTATTCGATGCGAAGAATACGATGGAGACGGTGTTTGAGATGTATAGGCAGGCTCGACCTGCGTTGTGCGCAGATTGAAGAAAAATAGTTCGTTTTTGTTCTATCAAATAAAAGAAAATAAAGGTGAGGTCGATATGAAGGTGAATAAGATAAGTGGTTTCTCCGATGAAATTACAAGCGATGTGAACGAGCAGTTCAGAGTGTTGAATAAGTTGAATATTGGTTACTTTGAACCTCGGGGAATTGACGGGAAAAATGTATCTGCGCTGGCGGATGAAGAAGCTGCAGAGCTGAAGGAAAAGATGGATTCCTGCGGGATCAAGGCTTCCTCCATCGGTTCACCCATTGGAAAGATAAAGCTGGAGGAGCCGTTTGAGCCGCACTTTGAACTGTTTGAGAGAGTGGTTAAGATTGCAAAGATCCTTGACACCAGATACATCAGAATGTTCAGCTTCTTCCATGACGGAGGAGAAGTATGGACTGACGAAGAGAAGGCGGAGGTATATACCAGACTGCGTCGAATGATCAGCTATGCCCGGGAAAATGACATCGTACTGCTTCATGAAAATGAGAAAGACATCTTCGGCGACACGGTGGACAGATGCTGTGAGTTGATGAATGAACTGGCATGTGACAATTTTAAAGCAGTGTTTGACCCGGCCAATTTTGTTCAGTGCGGACAGGACACCAAGGTCGCTTATGAACGGCTCAAAGGTTATATTGGCTATATGCATATAAAGGATGCCTGCAGTTCGGACGGAAACGTGGTT
>JAFOFP010000284.1 GCA_017387285.1 Lachnospiraceae bacterium | reverse complement strand
GTTCTATGTCCAGAATGAGTATGGGACCCGGTTCTTGTTTGACACCTACGGCACCAAATGGCTGGCCTTTGAAATGGAATTCTAAATAGCAGTGCACCGATGTGAAATAAACATCGGTGCATTTTTCAAAATATGCGTGGGATTTTTGATCAGCCTGCGTATAGATAAGTGAAAGGAGGCGATGGGACATGAAGACAGCGGAGCTCATAAACAATCTTCTCGATCGGGCTGACGGTTCACTGGATCATCTGAAGCTCCACTACGGACCTCTGATCCGCTATGTGATCACGCCGATCCTTCACGATGAGCGTGACCGGGAAGAGGTTTTCAGCGACATTCTCATAAGGGTTTGGGACCGGATCGACCAATACGACCCAAAGAGCGGCAGTTGGACGAACTGGCTGTCCACCATCGCCCGAAATGCAGCCATTGATCGGGTCAGAAGGAATCCACCGGTCAGTGCCGAGCTGACAGAGACGATCCCTGCTCTCAATTCAAACCCAGAACAGGAGCTATTACGAAAGGAACGCCAACGGGAACTCTATGCTGCGCTGAACTCCCTGGATACATCCGATAAAGCTCTGTTCTACCGTAAATACTATTACCGGCAGAGGCAGCCATAGCTACATCACCTATGACCAGAAGGAGCTGCGGATCACCGGAATCGCCCTGCAGCTTCCCGACGAAAATGGAAGCTGGAAAATCATCCATCACTTCCAGTGGGTCATCGATCCTGGCTTCCATGGTACGGAGGCATTCCACCTCTGGCCCGCCTACCGCAGGTTGGACGGATGGACCTCCTCCAGCCACCTCTCCGGCCAGGTCCTGTATACCCATGAAGGTGAAAGCTATGCCGCCCCCTTCCATTCCATTGGACATGAAACCTATACCCATAACACGATTTTCTGGGGACAGCAGACATCAACAGATGTGTTTGCAGAGTTTTCCCTGCCCAACAGGGGAGAAAAACATCGGGGCTATATTTCCTACACCGTTGCAGCGGTTCAGGAAGGCTGGAGCATCGATGCTTGGATCAACTACACCCACCAGCCCCCCTGGCCCCAGTATCCCGTCATCACCGCCAAAGAAAAACAGCAAACCATGGGAGTCGGTGATACCCACACCTTCAAAACCGTTCAGGATGCCCTGCAGTTTTTTCCGGGTGTTGAAGAACCCATACCTCGTGATTAATAAGCTGTAAAATGTGCCCCGGAGTCAACTCCGGGGCACATTTGAAGGGAATGGCCCCTATTAAGGGACCGCTTGCGTAATTTGCATGTTTTGACTATAATGGTGTAACAGAACGGGCAGGTGTCTCACTTTCACGGCTCGGCAACGTAAATAGTAAATACGCACAGTTTCAGATCCCAGAAAGAGAGGCAATACAGAGATGATGATTTATCTTGCGATGATCGACTCCCCGGAGGGGAAGTCGAAATTTACGAAGCTATACGAGGACTATCGCGGACTGATGTACCATGTGGCGGAGAAGGTGCTCCACAACCACCATGACGCAGAGGACGCGGTGCATCAGGCCTTTGTGACCATCGCCGAGCGCATCGACATTGTGGATGTGTCGGTGGAGTCCCGGCTCAGGAGCTATGTTGTGACCATCACGGAGAACCGGGCCATCGATCTGTACCGGAGCAGACAGAAATGGAGCTGTGATGAGCTTGATGAGAATGCTGTGGGCATTCCAGTGGAATATGAAGGGCCCAACGAGGCGGCGCAGTGCATGGCGAAGCTCCCGGCCCGGTATCGGGAGGTGCTGATCCTGAAATATGTCCACGGCTACAGCTTCCGGGAGACGGCGCGGCTCATGAACACCACCGAGGTCAACGCCAAGAAGCTGGCCCTGCGGGCCAAGGGGAAGATGGAGGCCATGTGCAGAGAGGAGGGCATTTTATGATGCTGACGGACAAGCTGCTGGCCGCCGCGGCGGCGGAGGTGAATGAAGCCACGCTCCGGGTCCTTCCGGAGCCCGGGGACTGCACCCCGGAATTTTCCCCTCGGTTTGAACGGAAAATGAGGCGGGTGCTCCGCCGGGGCAACCATCCGGCGGCGTACCGGGTGATGCAGCGGGCCGCATCCATCGTGCTGGTACTGCTCATCGGATTTGCGTCCATCCTGGCGGTCAGTCCTACGGTGCGGGCCGGTGTGTACGGGTGGATCAAGGAGACTTATGAGACATTTGTGAGGTATGAGTTCCCGGGCCAGTCTGCCGGGCATGACAGAAAAGGCGAAGACCAGACGCTTGAGAAACCTGTCAAATATGTTATGACAGCACTACCGGAGAGATATACCAACATAATGGAATTTGAAGAGTATGGCAATTATATTGCAACATACGCAGACGAGGAAGGTCAAGTTCTCCATTTCTCCTACGGATCAGGGAACACTGGCAGCATTTACATCGAGGGAAAAGGCTATGATGTAACATCATTTACCATCTGCGGACAACAGGCAGACTTATATATGGCCATAGACGCATCTAACAGCAACGGGATCATATGGGGTGACCGCAATTCCGGGACCATCTTTTCTATTTCTGCGTATCTGGACCGTGACGAGCTGATAAAACTGGCGGAAAGTGTCCGCAGAGCGGACGGGTATCTGCTAACCGGCCTTCCTGATGGTTATACGATGGTAGATGCCCGCGAGGATTCGGAAAGGTACATTTCGGTGTTTATCAACGAGAAAGAGGCACAGATGATTGATTTTACCTATGGGTTCACCGATCTATACTTGGGTATGGATGGATATGATATCGTACCCGCCATGGTTGATGGAAAGGAGGCAGAACTCTACTTATCCCGGGAGCCGGATAGAAATAACTCCGTAATTTGGAGCGATAAGGAAACGCGTTTGATCTTCTATGTCTCAGCGCCGATGGAGCGGGACGAGCTCATCGCCCTTGCAGAGAGTGTGGAGCCAATCGGCTGACTGTACAAATAAGTTGGGGCCGCTGCGATGCGCAGCGGCCCTTTTTGGGATTGCAGGGGAGGTTTCCCCTGCAATAGGGGTGACAAATCAGTTGTGGTAGGCTCTGTAGAGGAAGGTCACCATCTGGGCGCGGTTGCATGGGGTGTCGGTTCCGAAGGTGCCGTTGCCCATGCCGTTGGTGATGCCCTGTTCAACGGCCCAGGCGATGGGGGGCGCGTACCATGTGCCGGGGACCACATCCACGAAATCCGCCTCCGTACCCGCCGCGGGACAGCCCTTGGCACGCCACAGGAAGGTGACGACCTGGGCCCGGTTGCAGCTCTCGTAGGGGCCGAAACGGTTGGCAGAGATGCCGTTGGTGATGCCCTGCTCCACCGCCCAGAGGACGGCCTTGTAGTAGAAATCAGCCTCGGTCACATCCGTAAAGGGATTGTCGGTAGATTCCGGCTCCGGGCAGCCCTCGGCGCGCCAGAGGAAGGTCACCGCATGGGCGCGCATGCAGGTATT
>JAFOFP010000283.1 GCA_017387285.1 Lachnospiraceae bacterium | reverse complement strand
TCTTACGGCTGGCCACATAGCTGACCAGCATGGTCATTCCCAAAATGATAATGGCGGTGGAAAGGTTCGAGGAAATATCATAAATCAGGTAGGCCACGGCACCACCCAAAATCCAAACGGGAAGCACACCCAATGAATGATTCATGGCCTTGCCTATAATACAGATAAACCATGCAAAAAACACCACAAGCGCCAATTTTACCGCATCGGCCACCTGAAAACTGAGGGGTCCGATCGCCAGCCATCTGGTCGCCTCGTCACGGGTGATTCCGTGGACAAACCCATCATCGATGGTCAACAGCAAAATAACGCCCACCGCCATGAAATAGGCCGGCAGTCCCGCCATGGCCCACACATGATAATCGATCCGGGCGATAAACAGCATGATCCCGATCCCCAGCACCGAATAAAACAACTGTTTTTCCGCAAGATAAAACATATCATATTTATAGATCTTTGAGGTAGCACAGATATAGCCGCTGGCCGACAAAATCATCACCAGGCCGAAAATCGTCAGCATCACAATGGCCAGCAATAAATGCAGATCCACCCGTGCCACACTGCGGGTATTGAAACGAAACGTATGACGCATACCCATCCTCCTTATTTTCACACACATGCCCATAATAATACCATTTTATAATTGTACCATGATTTCCCCATTTCGTCCACGGTCAGTTTCATGTTCCGTTGAATTTTTCTATTTTATCCTCATTTTTCGGTAGGTTTTTCTCTTGAAATGTGTTATCCTTAAGACAGCCAACCATCAGCGAGGACGATTTAGTCATATTCCTCGTATCCAAGGAGGACGTTTCCATGTTTTACTTGCTTCTGGCCGCCGGAATTTTCGCCGCAGATCTTTATCTGAAAACAAAAATCGAGATCACACCCGAGGCGGATCTCCATAAAACATTGGCCCATGGGCATATCGAGCTCACCCGACTCCACAATAAAGGTCTGGCCGGAAGCCGATTAACGGATAAGCCCCGCTTGGCCACACTGATTTCCGGCATCGTATTTACGCTCTGCCTCATCTATTCCCTGACTCGCTTTTTCCGCCGGGATAACGGCATGGAAAAGGCGGCCCTCGCCATGATCTGCGGAGGGGCCGCCGGTAATTTCTTCGACCGTCTTGGCCGTGGTTATGTGGTGGACTATCTGTCCTTCCCCAAAGCAAGGATCAAACAGATACGCAAGTATGTGTACAACCTGGCTGATCTGTTCATCTTTCTGGGAAGCGGAATCCTGATTCTGCTGGAACTATTCCGAAAGAAATAGTCCGCGCACCTTACTCTGTCTGACCGGTTTGCTCCGGCTGTTCGCCTTCTTCCGCCTCCCCGGCAACCACTTTCTCGATCAGTGCCCAAATCTCGTCTCTGCCTTGCTTAGACACGGCAGAGAAGGGGATCAGCATATCTTCCTTCTTCATCCCCAATGTCTTTTTGATCACATTGCACTGCTTTGCGATCTGAGTTCTTCCCAGCTTATCTGCCTTGGTGGCAATGATCACCGGACGGAATCCCTGATAACAGATCCACTCATACATCTGAATGTCATTGGCGGAGGGCTCATGACGGATATCCACCAGCAGGAATACCAGCTTCAGCTGTTTCGACTGGTGCAGATACTTTTCAATCATCTTTCCCCACTTTTCCCGGTTCTCCATGGAGACCTTCGCATATCCGTAGCCGGGCAGGTCCACATAGTAGAGGGCCTCATTGACATTGTAAAAATTGATGGTCTGGGTCTTTCCCGGCTCTGACGACGTTCTGGCATAGCTCTTGCGGTTTACCAGTGCATTGATCAGAGAGGACTTTCCCACGTTTGACTTTCCTGCAAATGCGATTTCCGGCAGGGTATTCACCGGAAGCTTGCTGGTGATACCACAGACGGTCTCCAAATTAACTGACTTAATAACCATTGTATATTCCTCCATCGCGCAGATTTCGCACGTCATGCATTTCAACGCGCCGTTGATTACACTAAGGCTGCCTCAAGCACCTGCTCCATGGTGCTGACAAAACGGATATCCATACCCTTGGTGATTTCTGCGGACATTTCTTCCACATCGGGTTTGTTTCTCTCCGGCACCAAAATATTGGTGATGCCGGCCATCTTGGCTGCCAGCAGCTTTTCCTTCAAACCGCCGATCATCAACACCCGGCCGGTGAGGGTAACCTCTCCGGTCATGGCCAGATTTGCCCTTACCTTTTTTTGGCTGATGGCAGACACCAGCGCCGTGGTCATGGTAATGCCGGCACTGGGGCCGTCCTTGGGCACCGCTCCCTCGGGAATATGCAGATGGATGTCATGCTGTTCGAAAAATCCTTCGGGAAGCTCAAATCGATCTGACATCATTCTTGCATAGCTAAGAGCCAGCTGCGCAGACTCTTTCATCACATCACCCATCTGACCGGTCAGCTGCAGCTTGCCCGTTCCGGGCATCAGGATCGCCTCGATCTCCAGCGTATCTCCGCCGACCGGAGTCCATGCCAATCCGCGAACCACGCCGATCTGATCGTTCTCATTTACCTGATCAAAGAAACGCTTTTCTCTGCCCAGATACTTTTCCAGATTCTGCTCACTCACTCTGGTCTTTTTGCAGCCCTTATCCAACTGCTCCTTCACCGCCTTGCGGCAGATATCGCCGATCTTTCGCTCCAGATTTCGAACACCGGCCTCCCTTGTATAATGATGAATGATCTTTTTCAGGGCTCTGGAGCTGATACTCAGGGATCCATCCTTCAGACCATTCTTTTTCATCTGTTTTTCCACGAGAAATTCCGTGGCAATATGCATCTTCTCATTTTCCGTGTAGCTGCTGATCTCAATGATCTCCAATCTGTCCAGCAAAGGAGCCGGAATGGTATGCATATCATTGGCTGTGGCGATGAACAAAACCTCCGACAGATCCACCGGAATCTCCACATAGTGGTCTCTGAACTGGCTGTTCTGCTCTCCGTCCAACACCTCCAGCAAAGCCGCGGAGGGATCTCCCTTGTAATCACTGCCCAGTTTGTCCAGCTCATCCAACAGCATGACCGGGTTATTTACCCCCGCCTGTGTGAGGGCTGCCACCAGACGTCCGGGCATGGATCCGATATAGGTGCGGCGATGACCGCGGATCTCCGCCTCATCGCGAACGCCGCCCAGACAGATGCGGACATATTTTTTATTCAGCGATTCCGCAATGGACTTGGCAATGGACGTCTTTCCGGTTCCGGGAGGACCCACCAGACAAAGGATCGGCGCATCGCCTTTTCCGGTGACGGAACGAACGGCCAGATACTCCAACACCCGTTCCTTTACCTTCTCCAAACCATAGTGATCCCGATCAAGGATTTCTTCTGCCCGCTTCAGGTCAGTGCTGTCCTCAGTGGACTTATTCCAGGGCAGAGCAAGCATGGTATCCAGATAATTGCGCTGAACCGCCGCCTCTGCTGCCGCACCGGACATCATACGGTATCGACTGAGTTCCTTTCTCAGATGCTCCTTTACCGAATCTGCCGCCTCCAACGCTTCAATCTTTTCTGCCAACAGATCTGCATCGGACTGGGGATCCTCCCCCAATTCCTCACGAATCACCTTCATCTGCTCCCGCAGCACATAATCTTTCTGATTTTTCTCCACTTTACCGCGAACCTTCGCCTGAAGTTCATCCCGAATGCGACGAACCTCATTCTCTCTGGTGATCAGCTGAACCAAATAGGCATACCGCTCGGAGAAATCGAGGATCTCCAGAATCGTCTGTTTCTCCTCCACGGAAAAAGGCATATGTATGGGAGCCACTTCCATCAGTTCCACAATATCATTTACCTTGGAAAGTGCGTGGATCACCTCTTTGCCTACATTCTGATTTCCCTGAAGAAATTTCATCATCTCCTCTTTCAGAATGCGAAGCATAGCCTCTCTGGTCACCTCGTCGGTGTCCTCAGGGATACCGTTTTCCAGTTCCTCCACCTCGACCTCCAGATAAGCTCCGGATGTCTCTACCGAAATAATCCTGGCAACACTCTTTCCCACTGCCAGCACACGCATCTGACCGCCGGGAAGTTTGACCATCTGCTTGATATCGGCAATCACGCCCACATTGTAGATGTCCTTTGCCTCCGGTTTCTCTACCTTCTCACTCTTTTGGGTCACCAGAAATATCTTCTGACCGTGGAGCATGGCAAATTGAACAGCCTCCTTGGAACGCTCACGGCTCACATCAAAATTGATCGCCATCTTCGGCAATACACATAAGCCTCGAAGGGCCACTGCAGGTAAATTCATTACTTCCTCCATAACTTTCAAAAAGCCGCCCGGGCGAGAGCCCTTTGCTCTCACCCCGGCAGCCTCTCATTACGCGATCTCGTTTCGATGACTGCGGACTCTGCGGCGGGTATTTTTCTCCACCACCTCATCCTCACGATAAATGTACTTCGGCTCGCCCTCGCCCAGCACGGACTCCTTTGTGATAATCACACTGCCGATGGTCTCATCGGAGGGAACCTGATACATCACGTTCAGCATCGCTTTCTCAATAATGGACCGAAGACCTCTGGCTCCGGTTTTTCTCTCCAATGCCTGTGAAGCGATCTCCTTCACTGCATCGGCCTCAAATTTCAGCTCAACACCGTCCAGCTCGAACAGTTTCTGATACTGTTTGGTGATGGCATTTCTCGGCTCGGTGAGAATGCGCACGAGCGCGTCCTCGTCCAGCTGCTCCAGAGACTGAACCACGGGAACACGTCCGATAAACTCGGGGATCAGGCCAAACTTGACCAGATCCTGAGGCATCACCTGCTTTAACAGCTCGTCAATGTTTTTCTTGTTCTTCTGAACCAGCTCAGCACCAAAACCGATGGAACCGGAACTCTGACGCGCCTCAATGATCTTCTCCAGACCGTCAAAGGCTCCGCCGCAGATGAACAGAATATTGCTGGTATTGATCTGGAACATCTCCTGATGGGGATGCTTTCTTCCTCCCTGAGGGGGAACGCTGGCCTCAGTGCCCTCCAAAATCTTCAAGAGCGCCTGCTGCACACCTTCACCGGATACATCTCTGGTGATGGAGACGTTTTCCGATTTTTTCGTGATCTTATCGATCTCATCAATATAGATAATGCCGTACTCGGCACGTTCAATATCGTAGTCTGCTGCCTGAATGATCTTCAGGAGAATATTCTCCACGTCCTCGCCCACATAACCGGCCTCTGTCAGTGCAGTGGCATCGGCAACAGCAAAGGGAACATTCAAGATTTTTGCCAAGGTCTGAGCCAGAAATGTCTTACCGGAACCGGTAGGTCCCAAAAGCAGCACATTACTTTTCTGGATCTCCACATCTCCCATATCGGTGTCCTGATTGGTGATCCGCTTATAGTGATTGTACACAGCCACGGAGAGAACCTTTTTCGCCTCGTCCTGACCGATCACATACTCATCCAGAAATGCTTTGATCTCCTTGGGCTTAAGCAGATTGATCTCGAGGGAATCCAGCGCCGTTTCCTCAGCCAGCTCCTCATCGATCAGCTCTGCGCAAAGTGCAACACACTCATCACAAATGCAGACATCCTTGCCGCCGCTGATCAGTTTTTTTACCTGATCATGGGTCTTTCCGCAGAATGAACAGCGGAAGGGTGCATCCATCTTGTTTGCCATACCTCTCTCCTATCGCGATTCGATTACCTGATCGATCAGGCCGTACTCCAGTGCTTCCTGGGCCGTCATCCAATGGTCTCTCTCGGTATCTCTCTCCACAACCTCAAGGGGCTGTCCGCAGTTCTCTGCCAGGATCTGATTCAGCTTCTTTCTGGTCTTCAGGATGTGCTCAGCGGCGATCAGCATCTCCGTCGCCTGACCCTGAGAACCGCCGGAGGGCTGATGGATCATGATCTCTGCGTTGGGCAGTGCGAAACGCTTACCCTTTGCACCGCCGGACAGCAGGAATGCTCCCATGCTGGCAGCCATACCGATGCAGATGGTGGAAACATCGCACTTGATATACTTCATGGTATCGTAGATCGCCATACCGGCGGTCACGGAACCGCCGGGGCTGTTGATATACAGATGAATATCCTTCTCCTGATCCTCGCTCTCAAGGAACAGAAGCTGTGCAACCACAAGGCTGGCGGTCACATCGTTGACCTCCTCGCCAAGGAAAATGATACGATCCTTCAACAGACGGGAATAAATATCGTAGGAACGCTCACCTCTGCTGTTGGACTCAATTACATAAGGAACTAAACTCATTTTATACCTCCTGAAAGGGGTTACTTCTCAACTGCCTCAGCAACCAGCAGATCAACTGCCTTCTGAACAGCCAGATCAGTCTTGATCTGTCCGATCTCCTTCTCGCCGAAGAAGTTCTTCACGGTCTCCACTTCCATGCCATAGCTCTGAGCCATCTTCTCCAGCTCAGCATCTACCTCAGCCTCGGAAACCTCAATATTCTCAGCTGCAACAACTGCCTCCAGCATCAGTCTGATGCGGATGCTCTTCTCAGCCTGCTCCTTGGACTGCTCAACCAGCTGCTCGCGGGTAGCACCGGTGTACTGCATGTACTGCTCCATGCTCAGACCCTGGCTCTGCAGTCTGCGTGCGAAATCGTCAACCTGATCCTCTGCGCGGGTGTTCACCATAGCCTCGGGGATCTCCATCTCAGCGTTAGCTGCTGCCATATCTACAACGCGGTCTTCCTTCTCCTGCTTTGCAGCGTTTTCCTTCTTCTCAGCCAGCTTCTTCGCTACGTCTGCACGATACTCATCCATGGTCTCGAAATCGGAAACCTCGGAAGCGAACTCGTCATCCAGCTCGGGAAGAATCTTGCCCTTAACCTCGTTAATCTTTACCTTGAACATAGCAGCCTTGCCCTCAAGCTCCTTTGCCTGATAAGGGGTGGGGAAGGTCACGTTTACCTCTACCTCATCGCCGGTGTTCTTTCCAACCAGCTGCTCCTCGAATCCGGGAATGAACTGACCGGAACCGATCACCAGGGGGAATGCCTCACCCTTGCCGCCCTCGAAAGGTACGCCGTCACAGAAGCCCTCAAAATCGATCACTGCGGTGTCGCCGTCTACGATCGCTCTGTCCTCAACGGTAACAACGGTAGCATTCTTTTCCTGCTCCTTCTTGATCTCCTCAGCAACCTCTTCATCAGATACAGTCACATCAGCAGCTGCTACCTCCAGACCCTTGTACTGACCCAGGGTAACCTCGGGCTTAACAGCAACCACTGCGGTAAATACCATAGGCTTTCCTGCCTCAACCTGAGTAACATCGATCTCGGGACGGGATACTACCTCAAGGCCGCTCTCGTTTACGCCGTTCTCATAAGCCATGGGGAGCAGATCGTTTACTGCCTCCTCGAAGAACACACCTACGCCGTACATCTTTTCGATCATGTGGCGCGGAACTTTGCCCTTGCGGAATCCGGGGATGCTGAACTTGTTCTTGTTTCTCTGATATACGCTCTGAACTGCCTTGTCAAACTCCTCTGCGGGAACCTCGATGGTCAGCTTAGCCATATTCTTCTCTAACTTTTCAACCTGTACACTCATTGTTAAATTCTCCTTCCTGATTCTTCGTGCGTTTTATCTTTGGCACGGGAAAATGCCATATATCAATACAGTTGATATAGGCTCACAATATAACATTATATCATAGGGTTTTGAAATTGCAAAGCCTTATTTTCCAAAACATATCAAAAAAACTGAAATATTTCTAAAAACAGCTAGAATCATCTGTTCCTGTTCTTTAATCAATCCAACGATCGCAAATACGCAGAAAGAATTTGTAATGCAGTTTCCTGATCCTTTGTGTTACATGCATTCAACCGTTCCCAAATTTCATTTTGTTTAGACAATAACGTTGTGTTCTCACAAGTCAAAATTTCATCCGGGGTAACATGCAAGACTTCGCAAATCCGCAAAAACGTTTCCATTCGCATATTCACATTTCCCCGTTCAATATCAGCATAAGTCCTGTCTGACAGACCAGATGCTTCCGCCACCTCCGCCTGTGTTTTTCCTAATCTTTTCCGTATTGCAAGCAGTTTATTTCCCATAGTGTGAAAGTCAAAAATAAGCATTTTATTTCCTCCTAACATTCCGTTATAGGAATTATAATTCCCATAATCATTGACAAACAGGAACTATAACTGTATAATATTAGGCAGAATACTTCTTGTTTTTGTATTCCAATTCATGTCATGCTTTACATGACGACAGCACAACAAAGAGAGGGCCAATAACATGGATAACAACACAACAAATCAAAGTAACGCAAATTCTACCGAAAACACTAAGTTTTGTAAACACTGCGGAGCAAAAATCCCAGCAGCTGCAGTAGTTTGTACCCATTGCGGATGTCAGGTCGAGGAAATCAAGCAGACCGAACAACCCAGTATCGTTATCAACAACTCCAACAACAACACAAATGCTAACACCAATATAAACGGAGCTATGCCCGGCCTTAAACCAAAAAATAAGTGGGTCGCATTCCTGCTCTGTTTCTTCCTCGGTTATCTCGGCATACACAAATTTTATGAAGGAAGAATTGGCGCAGGTATCCTCTATCTGCTTACCCTTGGACTTTTTGGTTTTGGTTGGATTATCGATTGCATTATCCTTTTATTCAAGCCCAACCCCTACTATGTTCGTTAATCACTCCTATCAAAAAAACGGCCTGTTCCAACTTGGGACAGGCCGTTTAACACTTATATTCAATTCATCCTATCATATTATGCTGGATGGCAGCTTTCAGGCTCTTCGCCTCTTCCTCGCTCTTCAGCAGCCGCACAAGCTCCAGTCCCAGATCGATGGCGAAGCCCATTCCTCTTGCGGTGGTGATGTTTCCGTCGGTGACTACACCATCGGGTACATAAGCAGCGCCTGTCAGTCTATCCTCAAAGCCGGGATAACAAGTGGCCTTCTTTCCCTGCAAGAGCCCCAGATCGCCCAGTACGCTGGGGGCTGCGCAGATGGCTGCGATCCGTCCGCCCTGTGCGTGTTTTTTCTTCAGCGCCTCACAAAGGGGCTCAAACTCCCCCAGATTCCTGGTTCCGGGCATACCGCCGGGCAGGAACAATACATCTTCCTCTCTGATCTCGATTTCTTTCCACAGTTTATCGGTTATGATGCGAATGTCGTGGGAACCGGTGATCCATTCGTCCCCGGTGACGGACACCGTCTCACACTCGATACCTGCTCGGCGCAGGATGTCCACAACGGCCAGACACTCGATCTCCTCCAGACCATCTGCCAAAAATGCGTATACTTTACTCATCATATACCTCCTTACACTCTTCACAAGCACATTTTTCTATCATTACCCCATTGTTTCCCGTCTCAATACACCACGCAAGCCTCAATTCCGTAATAGTTAAATACCTCAATCGATGCCTCGTCGATGATCTCGCCGCACACCACCACCGGAATGGCCGGCGGACAGCTGACGGACGGCGACACCAGAACCCTTCCGAGACACTGATCTATGGGTTCGCGCTTACCGGGCAAAAACAAAGCTTCTCTCGGCGTAAACCGTTTATCCGGCACAGGCAGTTCGGGAATTATCGTGAGAATTTCTTTTTTTCGTTCCAATCCGGTCAACACCTCTTCTATTCTCGCCAGCGCCTGATCGGATAATTCCGGAGTCAGCATCAACACTACATAGTCCGGATCACTGAATTCGCAGATCATATTTTCTGCCTCCAGCACAGCAGCCAGCTCATTTCCGGTATAGCCATAAGGTTTCGTTTTGACCGTTATTTTCAAAGGCTCGTTTCCAATCAGCGTGTACCCGTTTTTTACCAGCCGTTGTTTCAAAATGGCCACACGCCTCACAAACCCTTCCAGTCGTTCCCGATATTCTTCCGCCAGATAGCGATTTGTTAAATCCAGCGCCTCCATGATCAGATAGGATGGACTGGTGGATGCAAAGAGAGCCATTGCCTGATCTGCCCTCTCGGCCAGCCCTTTCGGCGCTCCCTTGGAAATATGCAGATAGGCACCCCCAGTCAGTACCGGAAGCGTTTTATGGGCTGAATCACAGCAAATATCCGCCCCAAGATCCATGGGATGACCGACAGCCACAGTACTGCACGCTTCACCCCGACCGGCATTTCCATCCCGATCCGGCAGAAACCGCAGATAGGCTCCATGGGCATTATCTACCAGAAGCAACGCACCGTATCGGTGACACACCTCGGCCAACGCCCGCACATCCGCCACATTTCCCAGATAATCCGGGCTGGTGATATATATCGCCGTTGGTATCACATCGGCCTGTGTGAAAAAT
>JAFOFP010000282.1 GCA_017387285.1 Lachnospiraceae bacterium | reverse complement strand
GCACACTGAAGATGGTGTACACCATGCTGACCAACAAGGCGGTTGGGGAGTAAAAAATAATTCTTTATCTTACAAAAAACGACTTATCTCACCAGATGATCACTCATCAGTGTGATAAGTCGTTATATTTATTTCTCATCTTCCTTTTGCACTTTGACTCACGTCCCTTAAATATATTCCCGAAATCTCCTCATATCCTCCTGCAGACTCTCCAGAAAGCATTTTATGTGATACCCATCCGTCGTAGCATGGTGACAGGTAATGGAAAGGGGCATGTACAGCCTTCCCGCTCTTTCCACCATCTTCCCAGCCTCAACAGAAGGGAAATAGTAAGGTTTATTCTCGTAGCTATGGACAGCAAAGTGGGTAAAATTCACCCAAGGAATGCAGGAAACCGTATAGGCATTGGCCGGCGGCGGAGTCTGCGGCTGACAGAGCACTCCATGGCGGTCGCCAAAGCGTTCCTGATTTTCCATGTATGCCTGATAAAACTGCGGAAAACTGTCCGAATACTCTGTCCACATCAGGGAGAAGGTGTGGTCGTCCTCATGGAAGCTGGCGTACAGCGGTGTCAATGTGTCAAAATATCCCAGAATTCCATCCTTTTCAGCGATTTTGAACTCTTCCCGGCCATTGAGATGTTTGGTGATCAACCACAGATATGCCGGAAAAAACTTCAGTCCCTTCTCCTTCAGCGTCTGTCTCAATTCGGTCACATCCATATCCACCGTTAGAGAATACCCTGTGGGAGCCATTTTGGAAAAATAGTAAAACATTTGGCCTCGGGGCCAGCTCTGCAAATCGATAGGTGTAAAGTTCATGCTTGTGATCTCCTTTTGGAGAATCATATCATGAAACAGGTCAACATACACTCTACGGTTCGTAGAATGTCCTCCCACTCAAATCTTCAATATCTCACAGATCTGCTCCACCGCCTGATCATAGTCACTAAACTGCACCACATAGTCACAGATCTCCGCATTGTGCCCCTCCGCATCAATGGCGATCAACCGATTTACCTTATCCTCGATGGATGAGTTCTTTCGGAGAATGGAGGCAAGCAGTGCCTTCTTCTCACGTTTGATGTAGATGGTGATCACATTCTGGAAATTGGTCTTTAAGGACATGGCTCCACAGATATCCATGGTGGTCATCACATGTTTCCCCGCCGCCAGTATCTTCTCCACATCGGTCTTTCGTGAGCCGTAGCCCTGCCCGGCGTACATGGTAGACTGGAACATCTCACCGCTGTCGCACATCTGATGAAAGGTCTCGATGGACACATAGTTGTACCACTCGTTTTTCTCCACCGCGGTGGGGTCATTGGTGGTGTAGCTCATCAGCTTTTCAAATCGATCGGTGCGGGCCAGCACCTGCTTTGCGATCTTTGATTTACCGCTGCCGGAGGGACCTACCAGCACCACGATACTTGGCTGACTCAACGAAAACTGCTCCGGTCTCACACTGTAGCTGTCCGCGATAACCTCCACCAATTTCAGAAACTCATCGTATGTGTTTACGGCCAGCATACCGGTGGCCTCCTGATTCCATGGCCGACGCATCAGAATGGGATAGGCTGCATTGGAGCGGAACACATTGTGCATGCCGTCGTCAAAAAGGATATCCACGTTGATCTTATCTTTGCGGGAGCCCATATAAATGTGATCTGCAGGGATCTCCGGAAACTCCTCCATGATCCGTCTCGCCCGGATGCCCATAAACTCCGGCGGAATGGACGTAGAGACAAACACCTCCGTCATCTGGGTCAATTTGCGAACAAACTCCTTAGCTCCCTTGATCACCGGCTGATTCTGATAAAACTCCGGATCATTAAAAAACTCAAAGATCACGTCCGCGCGGGTCCCCAGCTTTCCCCAGCGGTTTACCTCGTAGATGGACAACGGCGGATCAAACTGATATTTCTCGTTGGCCAGACGGATGGCATAGGGAATACACTCCATCAACAAATCATCAATATCCAGTGCTGTAGAAAGGCGAAATCTTCTGTTCATTGGTCGGTCTCTCTTTCGGTTAACTATATTCGTACACTATTTTCAGCTTACCGCTAGTCATTGTACCATATTTTTGTGTTGCTACGCAACCCTTTGTATGTTACTCCGTGCAATCTCCATATAATCCTGCAAATACCTGATGACATTTTCACATTTTTGTGTTACAATGTCGTCACAATATCCCCCCTGGGGGGATATTGATTTTGTCTGTTTCGGAGAACCACCATGAACACCAAGCATAGTGCCACACTGTTTGCCCTTTTGGCTGCCGCCCTTTACGCCATCAACATTCCTCTTTCCAAGCTTCTCCTCACCCATGTAGAGCCCACCATGATGGCTGCTTTTTTGTATCTCGGTGCCGGAATCGGCCTTTCCCTCTGCAAAAAACCGGGAAGTCATGGAGCCGGCACAGACTCTCTTACCATCAAGGAACTGCCCTACACGCTGGGGATGATTCTGCTGGATATCCTGGCTCCCGTTCTTTTCATGCTTGGACTTACCCGCACAGGCTCCGCCAATGCCTCTCTTATCAATAACTTTGAGATCGTCGCCACCTCCCTGATCGCCTTTTTGATTTTTAAGGAGTCCATCTCCCGGCGATTGACTCTGGCCATTATCCTGGTGACCATCGCCAGTATTATTTTAAGTTTTGAGGGTGAGGGAAGTTTTCGTTTCAACACCGGCTCCCTCTTTGTCCTTGGAGCCTGCGTCTGTTGGGGTCTGGAAAATAACTGCACCCGAATGCTCAGCAGCAAAAGCTCCGTGCAGATCACCATCATCAAAGGCTGTTTTTCCGGTCTGGGCAGCCTGATCATTGCCCTGATCATCGGAGAGAAACTACCTGATTTCCTATCTCTTGCCGCAATCCTCGTCCTGGGCTTTATCGCCTATGGGCTGAGCATCAATTTTTATATTAAGGCTCAAAAGGATCTCGGTGCAGCCAAAACCAGTGCCTACTATTCCATCGCACCCTTTTTAGGTGTGACTTTTGGCATGCTCCTTTTGGGTGAACGCCCTGTATTTTCCTTTTATTTAGGGCTGGCTTTAATGATTCTCGCTACCGTCCTGATGGTCAAGGACACCATCAGCCTCCAGCATTCCCACGAGCATACCCATGTACACACCCACGAGCACCGCCACGGCGAACTGATCCACTCCCATGAACACGAGCACATCCATTCACACACTCATATCCACGGTGAGGACGAGTCTGCCCATGGACACAGCCATACCGATATACCGGAGCATGACCACGCACACGGTGTAATGGTTTCAGATAAACAGCAATAAATATTGACACCTATACCACTCAATGTTATACTGAGTTTAATAAAAAAGTCCGCGCAGGCGGACAGAAAAGGAGGATTATAAAATGACTTTTCGTGAGGTAATCGTGATCTAACTGCATATGGGTGCATGACTTTCCGGGTATAGATACCCTTTTTTGTCGTGCCGTTAAAGTAACCTTCGTGAAGACTATGCCATCGGTTTCAGCACACTTGAAGGTGTGTTATTTTTGTACTCATTTTTAAGCCGCGGGAGTATCCACTGACAAGGGATTACTTTTCTGCGGTATTTTTGCGCCCACTTCCAGCATATCACGATATACGTACTAATTTCGTATAACATCAGAATGTATGGAGAACAAACACATGAATCAACTTAATTTAACTGATTACGGTTTCTCACCCCGTTTATTGCCTGAAAATAGTTAAGGCATCCCAGCTAGGGTTACCTCCGTCCACAAGGAACGGTTCGGCCTGGTCTGCGGATACGGTGAGATCTACGGCCGTCTGAAAACCAGGGAATATTACGGTGGCTACGAGCTGTTTCCCACCGTCGGCGACTTCGTGATGATCGATTACATCGATAATGGAGACAGTCGGATCATTTCCACGTTTCCCCGTCAGACCTATTTTTCCCGTAAGGATCCGGATCCGAGACGTGGCGAACAGGCCGTAGCGGCAAACTTCGACTATGTGTTCATCATGCAGTCGCTGAATATGGACTTTAATTTAAAACGATTGGAACGCTATCTGACCCTCGCCTGGCAATCAGGCGCCACCCCAGTGATCATACTGACCAAAGCTGATCTGGTGTATGATCCTGATGAACAGATCGACGCCGTAAAACAGATTGCTCCCGGCGTGCCGGTTCATGCCATCAGTGTCATGACCGGATATGGCCTTGATATGCTGGAGCAATATCTCCGCCCCGGAAAAACCATTGTTTTCCTAGGATCCTCCGGTATCGGAAAATCCAGTCTGGTCAACACACTCTCCGGGGAAGAACTCATGGCTGTCAACGCAATCCGCGAGGATGACAGCAGAGGCCGCCACACCACCACCCATCGTCAGCTGCTGACACTCCCCACCGGAGCTATGGTCATTGACACTCCCGGTATGAGGGAGTTAGGTATGTGGGATGTGTCCGAGGGTCTGAGCAATGCCTTTGCTGACGTGGAGCAGTTTCTGGGCAAATGTCGCTTCCGTGACTGCACCCATCAGTCGGAGCCCGGCTGCGCCATCAAGGCTGCCATCCAAAGAGGTGAACTCTACGCTACCCGATGGAAGAGTTATTGTGCGCTGGAGAAGGAAGCCCGATATGCCGATGACAAAGCCGATTTCTTAAGGCAGAAACAGCAGTGGAGTAAGAACCTGAGAAAAGGCGACAAAAACAAGAAAAAAGAAATCTGGTAATCAGAAGAACGCGAAAAAGGAGACAATATAGATATGAAACGAATCATCAAATCCATGGAACCAAACTATTTACAGACTTCACTGGACTTAATCGAAACCGTATTTACCGAGTACGACTCCCCCGAGGAGGGTGAACTGGTCCGCTCTCTGGTGAAGGAGATCCGCAGCAAACGGTTTTACCTCCCCGAGTTGGAATTGATCATGGTGGATGAAGATGACCATCCCATCGGCTACGTCATGTTCTCACGTTTCCACTTGAATGGAAAGTATGAAGACGAACTGTTGATTCTCACTCCCGTTGGGGTAAAGACAGAGCTTCAGCGACAGCACATCTCTAAGGAACTGATCGAGTACGGCTTCTCCCGAGCAAAGGATCTTGGCTTCACCGCTGTGATTGTGGAGGGAAATCCCCAAAACTATCGATCCAGAGGCTTTGTCACTGCTGCCGACCACGGAATCATGCCGGGCAAATCTCTGCAGCTCCCGGCGATTGAATGCCTGATGGTGAAAGAACTGGTACCCGGTGCGCTGGAACATATTAACGGTGAGGTAGAGTACATCGACTATGAGACGCTGAGCTAAATCATATCCACTGTTGCCCCGTTTTTCAGCCATGCTGTAATGTTATTTGAATTATGAATAAGTTCACCCGGCATTCACTGCCGGGTGAGCCATACGTAATTGTTAGGATGCTTTCTTTTTTTGAATGATAACTGCTGCTCCCAGTCCACTGAAAACAACTACTGCACAAACCCATATCCATGCGGTCCCGCTAAGCTGTACATCGTCCTCTTCAGGAGGTTCGATCTCTGTCAGTTCAGTCTCTGCTGGTTCGGTCTCCGCTGGTTTAGTCTCTTTAGGTTCAGTCTCTGCTGGTTCGGTCGTTGTAGGTTCAGT
>JAFOFP010000281.1 GCA_017387285.1 Lachnospiraceae bacterium | reverse complement strand
GTTATGAGCTGCGGGAGCTGTTAAATATTCCCCTTCCCGGAGATGTGGATCTGAAGCGGGCGGTGTATATTGATGGATATTTCTACCTGTTTGGTGAGGATACCTTTGTGGTGGAGAAGATGGGAGGTTAAGCAAGATGAAAAAGAAAATCGTGATTGCTGTGTGTGTGATCGCAGCGCTGATTCTTCTGACGCCCATACCGGTGCGGTTAAAGGACGGAGGGACGGTAGAATACAATGCGATTTTGTATCAGGTTCATGATGTCCACCGGATAAATCCGGATATCAACGCAAGAGAACCGTATATCGAAGGAATAATTGTAAAAATTCTTGGCATGACGGTGTATGACAATGTGGGGACAAGTGTAAGATTCCCCCTTGAAAGGGTAGTTAATAAGTAGAGAACAGCAAAGGAGGTGAGTCGGATGGAGGATCGGGAGATCATTGATCTGCTGTGGGCTCGCGTGGAGACGGCAGTGTCTGCCCTGGCAGACAAGTATGGTCGTCTGGTGTATCAGCTTTCCCGCAATATTGTGGGAAGCGACGAGGATGCCTCGGAGTGTGTCAATGACACCTGGCTGGGGGTCTGGGACTCCATTCCGCCTCACAAGCCGGAGATTCTTCGGGCCTATGTGTGCAGGATCGGACGAAATGTATCGCTGAAGCGCTGCCGGAGCAATACGGCGGCCAAGCGAAACACTGCCTACGATGTGGCGTTGGAGGAGCTGGAAAACAGTCTCTCCGGTCTGACACTGGAGGAGATTTGGTCGGCCCGTGAATTGGGCAGAGCCATTGATCGGTTTCTCGACACGCTGGATCGGCAGACCCGGGTGATTTTTGTCCGCAGGTACTGGTTTGCAGATTCGGTGAAAGAGATTGCTGCTCTCACGGGGATGAGTGAAAACAATATATCAGTCCGGCTGTCGCGCACGCGGGGTCGGCTGAGGCGCTACCTTGAGAAGGAGGGAGTCGAGCTGTGAAACAGGAGTTTTTGGAGGAAACATTACAGGAGATCAGTGACAGGCATATTGCTGAGGCGGCAAAACTGGGGATGAGTCCGGCGGAAGAGGTGTTTATCGGAGATGCAGCAGCGCCCGGGGATATCTACAGGCCGGAAAAGCAAACCAAGAAAACGGATAAGAAAAAGAATGGTCGGCGCAGCAAATGCTCATGGAAACCGATTATCGCGCTGGCAACGGCAGCTGCAGTGGTTGCAGTGATTGTTTTCGGCGGTGGAGATTGGTGGAATGTGGGGAGAACCCCCGGAGAGAGTCCGGTGTTGAGAGCCCACGCGGTCAGCGAAGCGGTATACCCGGAGATGTCCCCTTACCCGATGGGAAACTTTATTAAGCCGAATGGAGAGTTCGACCATGAGTCCTATGAAGTGGTGAATAATGCCTGGAGGCAGGATCGGAAGGAGCAGAGGAATCAGCCCGAGGGATACACGGAGGGTGCAGATCAGTTTGCGGCGGTGACGATCCCTCACTTTTTGCGTGGGGCCGGGACAGGAAATGTGATCTACTCCCCGCTGAATGTTTACATGGCGTTGGCCATGGCGGCTGAGATCACCGACGGAGAGACCAGGGCACAGCTTTTGGCGCTGTTGGGGGCGGAGGATATAGATGCACTGCGCTGGAAAGCACCGGCAATCTGGAACGCCCATTATCATCGGGATGGAGCGACGTCCACGGTTTTGGCCAGCTCTCTGTGGTTGGATGAGAGGATTTTATATAAGGAAGAAACCGTAAAAAATCTGGCGGAGAATTATTATGCGTCCACCTATCAGGGTGATATGCAGACCACGGAAATGGGCGACGCCTTAAGAGCATGGCTCAATCAGCAGACCGGTGGGCTGCTGGAGGATTCGATCCGGAATGTGAAATTCAGTCCGGAGACGGTGCTGGCGTTGGCATCCACCGTCTATTTGCGGGAAAAGTGGTCCGATGAATTTTCAGAGAAAGCGACAAAGACGGATATTTTCCATGCACCGACCGGCGATGTGGAATGTGATTTCATGTATCGTCAGCTGGATCAGAATTATTACTGGGCGGATAAATTTGGGGGCACCTTCAAAACCCTGAAAAATGGAGATTGTATGTGGTTTATTTTGCCGGATGAGGGGGTTTCCGTGGATGAAGTCCTTGGGGACAGTCAATTGACGGAGTTTCTGGCGGCGGAGGAGAAGTGGGAGAACAGCAAGCGGGTGGTGATCTATTTCCATCTTCCCAAATTTGATATTTCCTCCGATCTGGATCTGAAGGAGGGTCTGACGGAACTGGGCATTACTGAGCTATTCATCTCCGGTAAAGCGGATTTTACACCGCTCTCCGACGATCTTCCGTTTGCCTATGTGGGAGAGGTTTCCCACGCAGCCAGAGTGGCTGTGGACGAGGAGGGTGTGACGGCAGCGGCATATACGGAGATGCCTGCACCGGGAGCGGCACCTCCGCCGGATGAGGAGATCGAATTTAAGCTGGACAGACCCTTCATCTTTGCGATCACCGGCCATGATGGTCTGCCCCTGTTTGTGGGCGTGGTGAATCAGCCGTGAGGAAAATGCCGACACCGTGACTGATGGCCAACGGGACGACCGAAGCAGTGGATATAAAACTAAACATAGAAATAAACACAGAAATGAACACGAAAATGAACACAGAAAAGAGGGCGAAGATTGCGTGAAGCGGTCTTCGCCTTTTTAAGGAATAGGCCATTATCCGCAAGGGTATTTTGCAGAGTGGAAACTATGTTAAATGTATGTTAAATAATTAAAAAGTTTTAACAAAATAATTGCCTTTTTTGTATAAAGTGCTACAATACAGGGTATCGTCAGTGGGATGCTTGCCACAGACAGTGTAATGAGGTGAAATTTATGTTAATATTGTTTTTTCTGTCATGGATCATATTCAATGGTCGGATAACTACGGAGATGATTATATTTGGCGTTCTGATTGCAGCCCTCGTATTTGCATTTATGTGTAAATTT
>JAFOFP010000280.1 GCA_017387285.1 Lachnospiraceae bacterium | reverse complement strand
GTCACACGGGAATCGTTGAATTGGGGCAAGTCACGCTCCCAGATCAGGTGGTTACCGGATACCACATCCCGTTCCTTTTCCACACGGTTGGTAGGAGGCATGGTATAGCTGACGGTGCCAAACAATTCCTTAAAGGTCTCATTGCGGATAGCCTCATCAATAATCCGAACCATATCCCGGGCAGTGGTGTACTGGGCGGCATTGTCCAGGCCGTGGCAGTTGATCAGCACGGTGTTGGTGCAGCCCATTTGCGCAACCCGATCGTTCATCAGTTTCACAAATGCAGCCTCAGAACCTGCAACATGCTCTGCGATGACCAGAGCAGCATCATTTGCAGACTGCAGCATCAGCAGATGCAGAGCATCCCGCATAGTAATGACCTCGCCGTTTTTCAGTTTTGCGGTCATACTGCCTACGGGAAGTCTGGAAATAGAATTGGTATTTACCGTTATCTCCTCATCCAAAGAGCATTGCTCAATGGCGATCAGTGCAGTAAGAATTTTCATCAAACTGCCTGGGGCCAGACGAAGATCCGGATTGTAGCTATACAGGATTGTATCTGTATTGCGCTCATAGATAAATGCCGCTTGAGCCGTTTCCAGCATACGGTCATTTCCACCCAAAGGGATCATTCCATCAATGGTTTTACAGCCGGTGATTACGGTAATATCGCCCACCGGGGATGCTGTCTCCGTACCTGTAGCGGTTGGATCCACGGATGTTGTGGCCACAGCAGGCATTGCAACGCCCTGCAACAGCAACAGCATCGCCAGCAGCAAACTTAAAAACGCAAATTTTTTCATTTTTCTCCCTCAATATTCTGCCGCCGGACTTGTCCGACAGAAAAAAGTCGTGTATAATAACGGTATTATATCAGCTTTTACTGGCATAGTCAATCCGTGAGGTTTGTTCCCTGGAAAAATCCCGCTGTGCCACATTACATGATAGATACAGGAGGTACAATCCATGAAAATTCTGGTCGTAGATGATGAAGCTCTGCTGGTAAAAGGTATTCGTCTGAATCTGCAAAACGAGGGCTATGAGGTGATTACCGGCTCCGACGGTCTGGAGGCCGTTCGACTTGTGCAGGAACAATCCCCCAATCTGGTAGTATTGGATGTGATGATGCCTAATATGGATGGCATGACTGCCTGTAGTAAGATCCGGGAGTTTTCCAATATTCCCATCATTTTACTCACAGCCAAAACAGATGATATGGATAAACTCATGGGCTTTGAGCATGGCGCCGATGACTACCTCACCAAGCCATTCAACATTCTGGAGCTGAAAGCCCGGATTCGGGCCCTGCTTCGTCGCTCCGGAGCCGGATCCGGCGGCGGCAATACTCTCACCATTGGTGAGATTTCTCTGGATCTGAATGCCAGAAATGCCTACCGCAGCGGTGTTCTGGCGGATCTGACTGCCAAGGAATTTGATGTGATTGAATTCTTGATGCGCAATCCCAACCGGGTATATTCCCGGGAAGCTTTACTGGACACCATCTGGGCCTATGAATACCGCAGCGATATCCGCACTGTAGATGTGCATATCCGAAGACTCAGGGAAAAGCTGGAAATCAATCCCGCAGAACCCAAATATATTATGACAAAGTGGGGCGTTGGTTATTACTTCCGAAAGACCTAATTCCGGCATCCGCCGGTACAGCAGTACACAGTTTCGCTACGCGATGATCTATGTGTTCATCACGTTTTTTGTGCTGCTGTTTTTGAATGTTTACTGTGCCAAAGCCAGCCACAATCTGTTCAAGCAAAGTAAAAATTCCGCCATGATCGAGAAATGCCATCTGGCCGGAGACGAAATTTCCAAGCTGGATGTGCTCAACACAATCAATGTCACCGAAGCCATGGAATCCATGGATAATTTGAAGATGACCCGGATCCTGGTTACGGATCCGGCTGGCTTGGTACTTTATGATTCCATGGATCTGGATACCAACCGCTTTGCTGTCCTCCCGGAGATCGTTCGTGCTCTGGATGGCATGGATGTATTTACCTTCCTCTATCACGACGGAGCCATCCAATCCCACGCTGCCTGTCCCATCGATTATTTCGGTACCACCATCGGTACCGTATACATGATGGAATATGATACGGTGCAGGGTGAACTCATCAAATCCCTGCTGGGAACCATTTTCCAGATCTCTTTGCTGCTGGAAATCGCCATTTTGCTATTTTCTCTGATCTATTCCGGCACTTTCTCCCGCAGAATGAAGCGAATCATGACCTCCATGCGCATCATCCAGAAGGGAGATTATACCCACAAGGTAAAGATGGGCGGCAATGACGAGCTTTCCCTGCTGGGCGATGAATTTAACAACCTGACAGAGCGGCTCCACACCTCTGAGCAAAAGCGCAGGAGATTTGTCTCTGATGCTTCTCACGAATTGAAAACCCCCCTGGCGTCCATCAAGCTGCTGTCTGACTCCATCTTGCAAAATGAAATGGATGTGGACACCATCCGGGAATTCGTTAATGATATTGGAAACGAAGCAGACCGGCTCAACCGTATGACCGCCAAACTGTTGTCCCTGACCAAAGTCGACGGCGAAGTTGCTGCAGATTGCGAAATCATCTATATGACACCAACCATTCGCCGGGTACACCGTATGCTCTCTGTGATTGCGGAGCAGTCGGACATTCAGGTGGAGCTGGATCTGGATCAGGACACACCTGTGCTGATTCTGGAGGATGATCTGTATCAGATCGTCTTTAACCTCATGGAAAACGGTATGAAATACAATCTTCCCGGCGGCAAACTGAAAGTTGCCCTCTCCCGGGAAGAGGATAATGCCATCCTTAGCGTTACCGATACCGGTGTGGGTATTCCGGAAGATGCCCTGCCCCATGTTTTCGAACGCTTCTATCGTGTAGACAAAGCTCGTTCCAGAGCCACCGGCGGTAGCGGCTTGGGTCTTGCCATTGTCCGGGTTATCGTAGAACGAAACAAAGGTGAAATTTCCGTTTCCAGCCAAGCCGGCAAAGGCAGCACCTTCCGGGTAAGCTTCCCCGCATTCGATACGGAGGTGGACAAGCCATGATCCGAAAATGCTTTATCATCTGTCTGGTTGCCCTGATGCTCATGGGCTGCCAGATTCGGCAGCAGGAACCTGAGGAAAAGTATCAGTTCTATTATCCCCGTACCCATGTGCTCTACGGCTCCGAAGAAGGCGTACTGGCACCGGAAGCACGGGATGCTTCCACTATGGAGCGAGATATGGCATCCATTCTTGCGAATTATCTGGAGGGTCCCCAATCCCCAGAGCTGTATTCCCCCTTCCCCGATGGTACTTTTCTAACCCGGGTGGAGCAAAAGGGCAACGCTTTGTATATTGGTCTCAGCAAACCTTTCTTTGATATGAAGGATATGAAAATGACTCTGGCCTGCACTGCCCTTTCCCAGACCTGTTTTTCTTTGACAAGTGTCCAGTTTCTGGTCATACTCAAGCCCGACGGAACCAACCACCGTATCCTAAAGCGGGACGCCGCATTCTTCGTCGATGTCCACGCCCCTCTGAATATAGATATCGGTACAGAACTGATTCCAGAAGAATAGAAAGGATCGAATATGAAATTTATATCCTGGAATGTGAACGGCTTACGAGCCTGCGTAGGCAAAGGTTTTTCGGATTTTTTTGAACAGGCAGATGCAGACTTCTTCTGTCTGCAGGAAACCAAGCTGCAGGAAGGACAGATTCAGCTGGATCTTCCCGGCAGAGTTCAGTATTGGAACTATGCCCAGAAAAAGGGATATTCCGGTACTGCCATCTTTGCCAAGGAGCCCCCCATCTCTGTGACCTATGGTGTGGGTGTGGAGCATCTGGATACCGAAGGTCGGCTCATTACCCTGGAATATCCGAACTTTTATCTGGTCACCTGCTATACCCCCAATGCTCAACAGGGTCTTGCCCGGATCGATCATCGTTTGGAATGGGATGAAGCTTTCCGCAACCATTTGAAAGCTCTGGATGCTCATAAAAGTGTGATCGTCTGTGGTGATTTGAATGTAGCCCATCAGGAAATCGACCTGAAAAATCCTGCCTCCAATCGGGGTAGCGCCGGTTTCTCCGATGAGGAACGGGAGAGCTTCGGAAAGCTATTGGACGCCGGTTTCACCGACAGCTTCCGCTTCCTGCACCCGGATGCAACCGGTATGTACAGCTGGTGGAGCTACCGTTTTAACGCAAGAGCCAACAATGCCGGCTGGCGCATCGACTATTTCCTGGTTTCCAACCGCATTGCCCATAAAATTACCGCCACTCCCATCCACAGTCAGGTCTTTGGTTCTGACCACTGTCCTGTGGAACTGGATATCGAACTGTAAAATCGGCCCCGGGAATTTCCCGGGGCTGCTTCTAAGAAAGGATGGTTCTCTGTGTATATTTGGATCGTCATTGATGTGGATGATCAGCTAACCGATATGAAATCCGCTGCTAAGGCAACCGAAAATCGAATTGGATTTACCCATTCCAATTTCACCCTGCCCCTGCACATTTCTCTGAAAATCTCCTTTTCTGTTCCCGAGGATCAGGTTACCTCTGTTTTCCGGGATCTGACCGAGGTATTT
>JAFOFP010000279.1 GCA_017387285.1 Lachnospiraceae bacterium | reverse complement strand
TTGGGTGAACGCCCTGTATTTTCCTTTTATTTAGGGCTGGCTTTAATGATTCTCGCTACCGTCCTGATGGTCAAGGACACCATCAGCCTCCAGCATTCCCACGAGCATACCCACGTCCACACCCATGAGCATCGCCACGGCGGGCTGATTCACTCCCATGAACATGAGCATATCCATTCACATATTCATGTTCACGGTGAGGATGAATCCACTCATGGACATCGTCATGAGGATCTTCCTGAACATGTACACACACATCCGGGTGAAAATCCCGGATGATCCACGATGCTCCATTAATCTCCAAAAAAGGAAGCTGCGTAACCACCGTTTGTCGGCTCGCAGCTTCCTTTTTTCTGTTGCGTAAACTAATTTTACTTCTGAGCAAAAAACCTTTGCATCAGAAGAATATTCCCTCAAAGCACTGCACCGCCAGGTACAATCCCACCGCACTGAATACCGGTGCCGCCTTGGCCGCGGGGCCGGAGGACAGTCTGTCCTGCACAGAGCTGAACAGCCATGTGGTGACAGTAAACACAATACCGCCGGCCAGTGCCAGCTTCAGTGCATCTGCCGCACCCACGAAGCATGCCGCATAGGGCAGCAAGCCAAAGGTCAATGCAGAAAACACAGGGATACAAATATAGCAGCGCTTCGCACCGGGTGCCAGATAGTGGTCAAGCAGCAATGCTGCCAATGAGATCAATACCATATCCGGAATATCCATCTGAGGAATGATCACTGCGGGAGCAAAGGTGCGAACAAAAACAGAGATGAGTGCAGCAACTGCCAATACCGCTGCCAACAGTGTATTTAACCAATACATCTTATTTTTCATTTCCTTCAACCTCCCCATGATGTTGCGCCGGTATCAATATCTGCGCCGGTGACATAAGCCACTGCAGAGTTGACACAACGAGCAATGGCTCTGGAGGTGACAGTAGCACCGGAGATGGCATCCACGCCGGCTCCGATCTCGGCATCCCCCTTGGTCTTCAGAAACTGTGCAAGAAAGTCTGCATCATTCAGGGCATTGAGGCCCAAACTGTAAGTCTCACCCATCTCACGAACCACCAGACCAACTACCATACCGTCCTTATTCACTGCCACCAGCATGGTGATATCACCTGCATAACCGGCGGTCACGGTCTCGATCACATAGCCGGTGTCTCTGCGATGAACGGAACGGATGTTGGCATCATCCCCGCTGTAAGGCTCAACCACGAAGCCTTCCTCTCCGGGAAGGAGAACATCCATGATCTCCAGATGCTCTTTTCGGGCATTGGCCCCGGCCACTTCCTTCAAGCCGAAGGAAAGTCCCAGCAGAAGTCCCGCCGCCAAAACAATAGTCAGTACCGGAATCAAAAAACCTTTTTTCATTTCGCGGCACCTCCCTTCTTTACACCGAACCGTCTGGGTGCGGTATGACGATCGATGAACCAAACCAGTGCATTCATCAACAGGATCGCATAAGTAACGCCCTCGGGATAAAGCCCGAAGTTACGGAAAAATACAGTCAGCACACCACAGCCGACGCCGTAGATGATCTGTCCTTTGGCTGTCACAGGTGAGGTCGCATAATCGGTGGCCATGAAAATCGCACCCAGCATTACGCCGCCGCCAAACAGACTGTAAAGCATCCACTCCACAGGGCTGCCTGCCTTGGCAAATATCAGAGAGAGCACTGCCACGGTTCCCAGATAAGCCAAAGGAATACGTGCGGAAATGACTTTACGCCATACCAGGTATGCACCGCCGATGAGCAGAGCCAGTGAACATGCCTCACCGATGGAGCCTGGGCAGTTGCCTAAGAACATATCCAGAATACTCTCCTGAGGCAGAGAGTTCATGACCATCTGATGAAGAGGGGTTGCTCCGGATACACCATCCACACCTGCATGATGATAATTCACCACACCAACAGGCCAGATCAGAAGCATAAATGCACGACCTGCCAATGCCGGGTTAAAGATATTTTGTCCAAGGCCGCCGCACATGGCTTTCACAAAAATAATGGCAAAGGCTGCGCCCGCTGCCACCAGCCAATAGGGCACGGAAGCAGGCAGCGTCATAGCCAACAGCAATCCGGTCACTACGGCAGATCCGTCTGCAATCGTATTCCCGGCCACATTTTTCTCGCCGCGGGCAATTTTTCTCTTTCTAACGATCTCACTGTACACCCATTCACAAGCCACAGCAGTGATCATAGAGATCAATGTCACCGTCAATCCGCGAACGCCCAGTCTTAACACACCGACGATCAGTGCCGGGATCAGTGCCAGAACCACGTCTAGCATAATGCGGTTGGTACGGAAATTTCCCCGAATATGGGGAGAGGAAGCTACGGTCAGTTTCATTTTGCACTCGCCTCCCTTACCATTTTCTTACCCTTGCGGAAGGTCTCTACCAACGGAAGTTTTCCGGGACAGGTAAAAGCACAGCTGCCGCACTCAATACAATCCATCAGATTCAGGCGGTTCAGTTCATCCACCCGCTCTGCATTTACATAGCGATACATATATAAGGGCTGCAGACGCATCGGACAAACGCCCACACATTTTCCACAGCGCAGACATACCGGATTCTCCGCCGCACCGTTCTGATCCTTCAGAAGGCAGAGAATAGAGTTGGTAGCCTTGATGACCGGCACACTCAGATCACTCTGGGCAAATCCCATCATGGGGCCACCGCTGATGACACGCTCAGTCAGGTCGTTGAGACCGCCGGCCTTCTCGATCAGATCGTGGAAGGAAGTTCCGATGCGAACAATAAAGTTCTGAGGCTCCTTGATGGCCTCACCGGAAATGGTCACAATACGACTGGTCAGAGGCATTCCCAGACGAACAGCTCGGTAGATCGCTGCAAAGGTAGAAACATTGAACACCGCACAGCCAACGGATGCCGGCAGACTGGCAGGGGGAACCTCACGTCCGGTAAGGGCCTGCACCAGCTGTTTCTCTGCGCCCTGAGGGTAACGGGTAGGCAGCACCTTCAGCTCGATCTCCGGGAACCGGTCCAGCAGCGCCTTCACCTTTTCGATGGCAATGGCCTTGTTATCCTCAACTGCCAGATACACATGCTCCGGCTTTAACACATGTCTTAAAATCTGCATTCCCGCCAGCACCTGCTCGGGGGTAGTGCGAAGCAGGGAATCATCTGCCGTAATATAGGGCTCACACTCGCAGGCGTTGGCAATCAGGGTATCAACCTTTCCCATGGAAGACAGAGCCTTTACATTGCCGGGAAACGCTGCGCCACCCATGCCGACGATACCGGCCTCGCGGATGCTGTGAAGCACATCATCATCATTTAACTGCTCCAGGGGCAGATCATTTTTTACATACTCGATCGCCGTATCCAGATGGTCATTCTCGATCACCACCGCCATCACCTCTCCGCCGCGGATATGGGGACGGGGTTCAACCGCTACCACCTTTCCTGAGACAGATGCATGCACCGGCACACAGAGACCCTCTCCGTCACCGATCTTCTGTCCCACTTTCACGATGTCGCCAACCTTTACCAACGGCTGACAGGGCGCACCGATATGCTGTACCATAGGGATCACGACCTGTGCCGGATCGATGGTATGAAAATCGGTAACGCCTGTGGACATCTCCTTATTGTAATTCGGATGGATTCCTCCAAAAAACAGGTGTTTCATTATCCTCACCTCATGTTCTGATCAAATCGTTAAATCCGGGGCTGTAATGGATGCTGCCGTCATCGGCTACCCACAGACCTTCCGCCCCATAAAGGTCAAGTAATTTTTGTCCCTCCTCCTGTGAGAGCAGGAACAAGGCTGTGGACAGGGCATCTGCCACGCCGGAATCTTCACAGACCACCGTCACCGCCCGCCAATAGTCTGACGGATAAAGGGTGTCGGGATCGATAATATGATGGTATGCTTTCCCATCCACCACATAAGTCCGCTGATAATCACCGCTGGTCACCACACTGCCGCCGGACACATAGATGGTGTGAAGATAGTCATTCCCACCGTCAGGATCCTGGACGCCGATCACCCAAGGTGTCCCTTTATCATCCTTCGGACCGGTGGCGCACACATTGCCGCCCACACTGATAAGCAGTCCTTTCGGTGCACTCTTCGCCACCTGCTGCACTGCCCAGCCCTTGGCAATCGCTCCCACATCCAGCCTTACCTCCGGATCTGACAGGTAAACCGTAGACGCGTTTTCATCGATCACCAGCATGTCAATGGATACGTGCTCTGCCGCCGCTTTCAGTTCATCGTCCCCGGGAATCCTTGCATTGACCGGGTCGTCACGACCATCGCTGCGGGCCTCATGCCACAGATTAAGGACACTGCCCATGGCCACATTGACTCTTCCATCGGTGATCTCATAAAACGCCTTAGCGTCGGTCAGCATACGGATAATCCGTTCATCCACCTTCACCGGCGCCACACCGGCCTGATCATTGACCGTCTTCAGATTGTTCATCCCATCATAATCGTGGTAGATATCAAACAACTGATGATATACCTGCAGTTCATCGCGAACAGCCTGTGCCTCAGCCTGAAATGCTTCCTCACTGTCTGCCTTTCCCACGATGGTGGTCACCGTGTCAAATAGGCTGAGGAAGGTTGCCGTATATTGCTTTTGCTGAGGCGCTGCGGGAAGTGACGAACAACCGCCTGCGATCAGGCTGACCGCAAGCAGTAAACTCAATAATCGCTTCATTATTTCATCGCCTTTGCGATCAGCTCCATAAAATCACCAACGCCGATGGTCACCGTGGTCGCCAGATCTGCATCCGCAGGTTTTCCCTCGGAAACAGCGATACCGCTAACTTCTGCTGCCGTCTTTCCGGTCACATATTTAGCAAAGGAAGCCGCCTGCTCATTCCACTCGTACTTAGCGCCGCCCCATGCCTTCATGCCGTAATTCTCGCCCAGCTCATTCTTGGTCTGAACAGGATCGGCAATATTGGAGGTGATGGTTCCTGTGGTATCAAAAGCAACCTTAGCCTGAACACTGTCGATCACACAGCTGGTGATCACACCGTCCTTTTCTGTCAAAGCGGTAACCGTAGCGTCGAGCTGTGCGGTTCCTGCCTTCTCTGCCGTAGCGCCCACACTGCTGCCCACTCCACTGATGGATGCCAGACGAAGGGTATCCCCTGCCTGTGCGCCCAGATGTGCAGCGTTCTTTACAGCCTTCTCAATGGCAGATACATAACCGCCCAGATAGATGGACGCGGTAGTCGCCAGATCGGAGCCTGCGGGAGCCTTTCCGCTCTCATCGATGGCACCGTTCTTCAGTTCATCCACGGTCTTGCCCACTGCAAATTTTGCCAGAGCAGCGGCCTGCTCATACCACTCATATTTGGATCCGCCGTATGCCTTCATGCCGTAAGCATCACCCAGTTCATTTTTGCTCAGAACCTCTGCGGTCAGATCAGCAGTGATGGCTCCGGTTCCGTCGAAGGCAACCTTAGTTCCGATGCTGTCGATCACACAGCCGGTGATCACACCCTTGTCATCCACGGTAACTGCCACCAGGGTCACATCATAGTCTGCCTGCTTTGCATTCTCACTTCCGCTGACACTGGTCATCACGGCCAGTCCGGTCTTCACTGCGCCCTCCACCGGAACATAAGGGGTCTCCTCTTCCTTATCGGCCTGAGTACCCTCATCGGTAGGACAGGTGCACTCATCGTAGTACACCACAGGCGTTCCCGCACAACCGGAAAGCAGACTCAGAAGCATAGCGATAGTCAAAATAAAGGCTATCTTTTTTCTCATAAATACATTCCTCCGTTATAATTGGTTTTACCGTAAATCTTTCATTATCATATCGGATAAAGCCGTTTCTGTAAAGGGGAAATCGCTTCCAGATTGCGGCTAACCCAGCGCCACATCAAGCACCATCATCAACGTAAATCCAACCGCAAAGAAAATGGTTCCCAGATGGGAATGATCCCCCTCGGACATCTCCGGCACCAGCTCCTCCACCACCACATAAAGCATGGCTCCTGCGGAGAATGCCAACAGGTATGGCAGGATGGGTACGACCAGATTGGCCAAAAGAATGGTCACAATGGCTCCGATTGGCTCGATCACGCCGGAGATCACACCGTACCCAAAGGCCTTCCCCCGCTTCATTCCACCGGATTTTAAGGGCATGGAGATGATGGCTCCCTCCGGCAGATTCTGCAGAGCAATACCCAATGACAATGCCAGGGCTGCAGCAAAGGAGATGGTCTCATGGCCCGTCAGCCAACCGGCCACCACCACACCTACCGCCATGCCCTCAGGCAGATTGTGCAGTGCAACAGCGAACACCATCATAGTGGACTTACCCAGATTGCAGGCCTTACCCTCCGGACACTCGCTGCCCAGGTGCAGATGAGGGATCACCTTATCCAATCCCATCAAAAACAGAAATCCCAGCCAGACACCGATAAACGCAGGTAAAAAGGCCAGTTTTCCCATGTGCTCCGACTGATTCATGGCCGGAATGATCAGACTCCAGATCGATGCCGCCACCATAACGCCGGCCGCAAATCCGCTTAGAGACCGCTGCACATTCAGATTCATCTTTCCCTTCAGAAAAAACACACAGCCGGCACCCACAACCGTGCCCACGAAGGGTAGTAATATGGTGATCACCGCTTCCATATTCATATGCTATTCTCCTTTTCATTGCCGTTCTATACTAACTATATCATATCCGATTTCTTTGATTTTTCCGTGATAAAATCACATTCCGGCCTTTCGCCGTTCCAATTCCCGCTCCACACTGGGATACCGTTTCATATCTGTGTGAGGGATAAACTTCGCCGCCTGCATCCGGATCAGAAAATCGGGAATCGAGGCAAACTGTACGCAGTAGATCCGATCCGCCAATTCATAGACGTCCTTCAACCTCATCCGATCCAGCAGCAGGATCCGGGCTCCCTCCAAGGAAGTGTTGGAAATACAAGTGTATCGCTCTCTGGGCAGATCCGGGAACATACCGATGGTAATGGCCGACTCCAGATCGGAATGCGCGGTAAACGCCCCCGACAGATAACAGTGCGCCAGCTCATTGGCATCGCAGCCCGCCGCTTCCATGAGACACTCCACCATGGTGTAAGCTGCCGCCTTTGTGTCCAGATACTGATGAATATCGGTCTGAGAAAAAAACAGCTCTGTCCCCGTCTCCGACTCCTCTGCTCTGGCATAAACTGCAGCGTACTGCCCCTCATCCTCCAGGTAAATCACCCTCGGTGAAGCCTCCGGTTCCAGTTCCCCGGCAATATTGATCCATCCGTTCAGCCTCATCTGAGCCAGCAGATCAATAATTCCCGATCCGCAGATCCCTCTGGGCCGCTTTCCTCCGATGGTTGTGAATCTCAGTTCATCGCCATCAATCCTCACCGTAACAATGGCGCCGTCCTCAGCCCGCATTCCGTAGCGGCTGATATAGCCTTCCAGCGCCGGCCCTGCGGCTCCGGCACCGGCCACCATCCAGTCCTTATTTCCGATGACCAACTCCCCGTTGGTTCCGATGTCAAAAAACAGGCCGGGCTCCTCCTGTCTGTGCATATCCAATTTTAAAAGACCGCTGACAATATCGCCGCCCACATAGTTGGATGCCGCCGGAATAATATAAATCAAGCCGGCAAACGCCATCCCAAGTTCTCTGCCCCAAATCCAGCCGGGTGCCGTGGTCACCGGCGCATAAGGGGAGGCAAATACTGTCCATGCATTGAGTTTGAGCAGGAAATGAACCATGGTGGTATTTCCGGAAAGGATCATCACCGGACAAACCGCTGCATCGATCCCGGTCTCCTCCGTCAAACCTGCCAACAGACGCTCAAAGGTATCCGTGGTCGCCCGCTGCAGTTCCTCCATGTGGGAAGGATCCTCCATGGTATAGGTAATGCGGGTCAAAATATCCGTGCCGTAGGCGATCTGCCCGCTCATCTCCCGTCTCCGGGCGAGCGTTTCCCCTGTCGTCATATCCACCAGTTCCATGACGATAGTGGTAGAACCGTAATCCACCGCCAATCCATAGTGATGATCCCGGGTGTCCCCCGGCTCCACGGCTGTCACCACCCAGTCAAATTCGCGCACAACCAAAGTGACCGTGATCGCATAACTACAATCACGGCACATGGGATAAAGCTGTCCCATCACATGGATGGGCAGCTCCACATATTCATATCCCAGTTCGTAAAGGGCCTGACGGATCCGCCGGTGATCACTGACCGGATCATCCTCCGTAGGCGGTGCGAGCTGTAAAAATACTTTTTCACTGAAACCCTGCATCATTATCTCATTTCTGCGGCATCAACGCCTTTTGCCGCCTCCGGCTACTCATTTTGCACACAGTTCCTCTGCCAGCTTTTCCAGCTGAGCGGCGCTCTCCTCGTTCAACGCGGACATGATCTTCACGGTAGTCTCGGTAAAGGTAAGGTTTTTGCTCTTCTCGAACATACCCTTCATCACCTTAGCCGCCATAGGTGCCCAGCTTCCGTTCTCAACAAGACCTACCGTGCGGTTACTGTAATTTCGCTCCGTCAGATGATGGATAAACTCATGCATGAAGGGGAAAATCTCGGCGTTATAGGTGGTGGTCGCAAGAACCAGCTTGCTGTAGCGGAATGCATCCTCCACCGCCTCAGCCATGTCACATC
>JAFOFP010000278.1 GCA_017387285.1 Lachnospiraceae bacterium | reverse complement strand
CATTTTTTCTATTTTCAGCCCGGAGATGTTATGAAAAACAACGTTATATATCTCATTATCTACATAAATCGTCCAAGACATTTCGAGTTGATTATCTACCCTTTCTATGACCATTTTCCGTATTTCAATTTGTTTCCCTTGAATCTTTTCAATAGTCATTTTCATCACCGCACCATATTTTTTCTGTTTACTTCAGTATATCCAAGTTCTGCCAAACAGTCAATTTCCTCCATAAAATAATTATCCCAAAACATGTCGGCAAGAGTTTATCATCCACTTCCTTTCCGTTCAACAAAAACGCCCGACTGGTTCCTTACGGAACACCGGCCGGGCATTGCTATTATTTTATGCTAAATCCAAATCCAAATACCTTCTCCCCAATCCGATATTTCTCCAATAATTCAGGTCCGCAGGAGTTGGAACCCAATCCAGACCCGCGGTAGTCGATCCGCACATTCACTGCACCGTTTTTCTCCAGTTCATCTATATGCGTAGCCACCGTCAAGGCCTCTGTGCTGTACGCGGATACCTGCACTTCGAACACGGTTTTTGCGGTAAACATAAGTCCGCCAGCCATCTGCAGCAGCTTGCAGCCAGTGTGGTTTCCATGCTCCTGAGGCATGATGTAAGGGAAATACTCCCGATCCACGTCGCTGTCAAACCAGCCGGTGGTGGTATGAGCGTGCATGTCGCAATAGTTCTCTTCCGGTCCGCGCCCGAAGTATCTGAACCGCCGATTATCCTCAGTCAGAGCAAATTCGAAGCCAAACCGGGGCAGCCACATGGCATTTTCTCTGACTTTGGTCTGAATATCCAGTTTCATCTCCCCTGCTTGATCAAAGGTATAGGTCAATGTATACCAAAGGAAAGGCACTCTTCCCACACCGGCCAAGCTTCCCGTAAACCGAAGTCCATCAACGGTCTGTTCATCGGAATACACATGATTAAAAATGCGGTCATAGTTCTCACCCTCCCAAGTGTTTGGATGGCCCCATTTTACTTTCACCTTGCGCTCGTTATCCACCGGTGCTCTCCACACAGACATCCGTGCCGGTGCAGTCAACTGCTCTTTGCCGTTTTTGATGAGGCTGACGGGAAGTGCCGTGTGTTTGGAAATCTCATAGCGACAATCAACGCAGGAGATCACATATCTGTTCTTTTCTTCCGTGATCATCGGCTGTCTAGTCATTATGCCATCATCCGCACTCACCATCTTAACAGGAAGCTCACTCTCCCACAGTGCCATCACATCCCCATCCCGGTCATAGGCCTTTGCCACCACATATGCTCCCAGATTCGCCATTTCAGGCCAACTGATCTTTACCCGCTCGCTCTCTCCGGGAAGGAGGGGAAGCACCATCTCCTTTTTCCATACAGTATCGCCATCCACGTTGATACACAATTCAATACGATAGCGATCCAATTTCACAAAGTCATGTCGGTTGATGATCACCACCTCATCACCGTCCAGTTCAAAGCCCACATACTGATAAACGTACTTGGCATTGAGTGATCCGGCTTTTACCTTCCGATCATGAGTCACCAATCCGTCCGCGCAGAAATTTCCGTCTGAAGTCAATTCTCCGAAATCACCGCCATACTTGGGCACTCCGTCCACCACGAAGGTATGATCTGCCCACTCCCAGATACAGCCGCCCATGAGCTTGGGATACTGATAGATCACCTCCCAATAATCGGCCATGTCACCGGGGCCATTTCCCATGGCGTGACTGTACTCGCAAAGGAAATAAGGCAGCGGACGATTCTCATCCTTGGCATATTCCTCCACACTTGCAATGGTGGGATACATTCGTGAATGCATATCCGGATGGTCGTAATATTCCGGTGCACACAGCCGTTCATCCTTCACATCCACCGCTCTGGATGCGTCCTCACAGTGGACCAGTCTGCGGGGATCGGTGGCCCTCAGCCAATCGATCATAGCAAAATGGTTCTCACAGTGACCGCTCTCATTTCCCGTGGACCAGGAGAAAATACAGGGATGGTTTTTATCCCGATGATAGGCTCTCTCCATCCGCTCCATATAGGCAGGGAGCCACTGCTTCTGGTTGCCGATCCACTCCTGATTTCCGTGGAGGCAGTCATAGCCGGTTCGTCCCCCATAGCGGCTGGCAAATCCATGGGTCTCGATATCCGTCTCCAGCATCACATAAAAGCCCAGACGATTGCAATACTCCAACATAATGGGGGTGGGCGGATAGTGGGAGGTACGGACGCAGTTAATATTCAGTTTTTTCATCAATTTCAGGTCAGCCAGCAGCTCATCGTCAGTCATGGTATAGCCGTTAACCGGATGGGTATCATGGTGATTGACGCCTTTAAGCTTCACCTCTTTTCCGTTGACCGTAAATGCGCTGCGCTCATTGACGCCGTAGGTAACAAAGCCTACGCTCTGCCGGATCACTTCACCCTCATATTCAAAGACCAACTCATAAAGATAAGGCTCCTCCGCATTCCAACGGATAGGCCTCTCCACGGAAAAAGCAGCTGCGTTTTCCGCTTCACAGCTGTCCAGAAGCTGTCCTTCTCCATCGTACAGGCTGATTTTCGCCTGACCGTCAAATGCAATAGAGATTTGATTTCCTTCTGTGCGAATGTCTATGTCCACAATATGCCCTTCAGGTCTCACCAACAAGTACACATCCCGGAAAATACCGTTGTTGCGGAAGAAATCCTGATCCTCCAGATAACTGCCTGAACACCACTTTCTGACCTTGGCCGTCACCGTATTGACACCTGCATGGACAAGTGCGGTGATATCAAACTCCGCCTGCAGATGGCTTCCCTGAGAATATCCGGCAAAGGTATCGTTGATGTACAATTCCAGCGATGAACTGACACCCTCGAAGACCATATATACCTTCTTCGTCAGATCCTCAACCATAAATTCCCGACGATAAACGCCCATGGGATTGTCCATGGGAACATAGGGCGGATCCACCGGATAGGGGTAGATCACATTGGTATAGTAAGGTGCCTCATAGCCTCTGCTCTGCCAGCAGGAGGGAACATCGATGACGCCGGTTTTTGCGGGACTTTCGTCATCGTCACGCTCATAGAACGCAAAACCCCAGTCACCGTTTAAGCTGACACAGCCACCTTCATTCTCGGGAATGTAGTAGGCTCTCTGCTTCAGTCGGTTTTCCTGCAGGTAATTCAGATCCTCGTACTTTCTCATATCGGTCTCCTTTTGCTTGTTCATTTATATTCTCTCATCTTCAGACGCACACCAAGTTAAGTATAGTATATCGTCTTTGTCTTCGTCTTTCCATAAATTGTATTGGACAAAACATGCACAAAATGATACGATTACATCAAATAGTACGTCTATCCATGCACAAAATATGATATTCTGCCTTTAAAACCAAGTGAAAAGTGAGGATTGCTCATGTATACCGACTCTGCTTATTGGCACAATCAACTCCAGCCGATCAATCTCAAAACCCATCCCCTTTTTGTGACCAGCTGCGGCACCTATCATCTGATCAATACACCCAAATTTTCCACCCATCGGCCCGAAGGCCGGATAGACTATCAGATCCTCTACGTAGCCTCGGGAAGGACTTCTTTTTACATAGACGGTGTGGAACAAACCATTCCGGCGGGAAATATGATCATTTACCGCCCCGGAGAAGAACAACAGTATTCCTATTACGGCGTTGATCATCCGGAAGTTTACTGGCTCCATTTCACCGGCGGCAATGTACATAACCTTCTCAGGAAATATGGCATCACCGATAAGATGCACATCATCCGCACCGGCATTTCTCTGGAATACAAACGGATTTTCCTGCAGATCATTCAGGAACTAAAATTGTGCAGAGTGGATTATGAATCGCTGGCTGTCAATTATTTTGAGCAATTATTGGTTTTGATCCACCGCCAGTTGGAACAGACACCACGTGAAAAGAGCCAATTTCTCATCCAAGAAATTGACTCTGCCATTCGTTTTTTTCATGAAAACTATCACACACCCATCAGCATTGAGGAGTACGCTTCCTCACACCATATGAGTGTAAGCTGGTTTATCCGCAGCTTCAAGGAGTACACAGGCTCAACACCGACCCAGTACATCCTCTCCCTGCGTATTTCCAACGCACAGACGCTGCTGGGCTCCACCAACTACAATATCACCGAGATCGCCGAGATCGTGGGCTACGACAATCCGCTGTATTTCAGCCGTCTCTTCAGAAAGCAGAGCGGAATGTCGCCCTCTGAATTTCGCAACCGGCTGAGGGCGGAAAACATCACAGTTTCTTAGCGATATCCGCCGTATAATAAGCATTGGAAAATGCTCTGTATCCGGCTGTATCTCTCACCTCAATGCGCAAATACCGCCCCATCTTTTCGGGGCAGTAATCAAACTCTGCCTCGGTATAGGTCTCGGTCCTGGATCTCACATAGTCCACATAACGGCCTTCGCTGTACAAGTAGATACCGGCTGCCGGTGAGGTCTTCACCACAACCTTACCATCCTTCAGTACCAGACTGAGGATCTCCGGTCCCTCACTGACATAGCAGTCACCCCGCTCATAAGCGGCGATCAGTGCCTCATAACTCAGTTCCTCGGCCTTCTTATGCTTTAACTAAATCATTCGAAAATACTGGTTATATTTTTACATTAATGTTTTTTGCATCTATAATGTTAGGTTTATTAGAGTGGTCAAATATTGGTGTAGTACTTGCAACAAATATTGTTGATCTTGTAGGAAGTTTAAATTTTAGCGGAATACCTTTATTGTTTGTTGTATTTGTATCTATTATCATTATTTCAATATTAATACCTTCAACTCTTATTAAATGGAATATAATTGCTCCTATTTTTGTACCTATGTTGATTAGAGCGAATATTACTCCATCATTTGCTCAAGCTATTTTTCAAGCAGCAGATGCCGTTGGAAAATTATTTTCTCCAATATATATATATTTGATTATTACAATAGGATTCTTATACAAAAGTGATCAAAATATTAATACAAGCATATTTAGTGTTATGCGTAAAATTTTACCTATAATATTGATTTTAGCTTTAACAT
>JAFOFP010000277.1 GCA_017387285.1 Lachnospiraceae bacterium | reverse complement strand
GTATCCTTTCGGCTCCGCCGGCCCCCTAGGGGTGAGGGGGGGGTATGCTCCCCCTGCCTCCGGATCACCAGCTGCTCGCGCTCGGTTCACCAGTCCAGCGGATGTCACCACCCACCTTCTCGCCGCGTTCGTTCTTCCAGTATCTCTTCCTTGGGTTCATCAGACATTGAAACCATTGCAAGCGCATCTCGTTACCATCGGCATCTATACAGTCATACCATCCGAGCACCCTCGGCTCTCCGCTGTTCCAATTCTCGCAAGTATCCAATGTCTTTATCCTCGCTCCGTAATATCCTAGTGGCCAGGTCAATGCCAGCCTGTGAAAGCTCATTGCTTACGCGCAGATGCATCCGGTCGTGGCACTGGTTGCAGAGCGTGACCAGGTTCCACGGTTCCCACTGCAGTTCAGGAAAGTCCTCCCTCGGTACTGCGTGATGCACCATCTCACCTTGCTTAAACTTTCCGAAACGGATGCACTCCTGGCATCTGTATCCGTCTCTGCGCATCACCCTCTCTCGGAGATGCTCCCACCGTGTGCTCTTGTAGAATGGATCCGCTGTTTTCATAATCGCAAATGAAAAGGACACGCGGTGCAGCGTGCCCTCTCCATGGGGTTCATATGATGAAAGTAATGCAATGGCTCTTACCAATCTTTAACCACTATCATAATACCACAGAAATATGTCCCCTGAGTACCAAACTTTTATTAAATTTGTTTTGACAGCAGATAATAGAACTTGCGCCGCCGCTCATAGTAGGTGTTGCGGCTGCACGGTATGCATTTTAACGTCCGCAAGCTCTCGTAGTTTATGCCGTCATTCGTCACACCGAGCATCAGCCACTCGTACAACTCCGGATCTGCCTTGCGTGCACAGCTCTCCACAATGTCGATGTTGCGCACCAGATGCTCCCTGCGCTCCACAAGGTCGCCTGTCGGATCAGGATTGAGGCTACCCTTTGGCATATCGCTGTACTGGATCGCCTTCGATGTGTCCGTGAGTCCGGTCAGCTCCTTCTTCCATTCGTGGTACTGGTAGGCAAAGTGCATCGCCATGTAAAATTCGTGCGCGCTGATCTTCCACTTGCCTGTCTTCTTACTGCGATTTCTTGCCATATCTCCCCTCCTTCTGATCGAGTAATGCTACCATCTGCCCATAGGATATGCCGCGCTCTGCCGCCATCGCATTGATCTGTTCAAGTGTGTACTTCGGCTTGGGACGTTCCGGAAGGATGACCACATCATTCTGCAGCGATCGCATATCTTTCGCATAGGATTTCTGTATCTTGTAGCATGCCTCGCAAGTGATCCTCCCAGGTCGCGCTGGTTTCTTTCCGCAGTTCGTGCAGATCTGCAGAGCCTTCAAACGGTTGTATCTGTCTTTGTGACTGTATGCCATGGCTCATTCCTCCCTGTGATGGTATAGATAATTTTGCACTTGCTTCTGTGTAATCCCAAGCCTGTGAGCGATCTGATCCGTCCGCAGTCCATCCGCTTTCATCTTCTTGATCTCATCGCCGCAGGAAAGTCTGCGCCGCCCCGTCTTCTTACGTTCCTTTATTTGCCACCTGGCTGGCTCTGTATCGCTCTGAATGAATGCCATGGTTAAATCCATGCACCTCTCGCAGTAAACGCGCCCATAGAGCAAATCTGACGACACAATACCCTCGATGCCGTTCTTGAACCCCCATGACATCTTCCCGATCTTACCCTCCGGGTCGATGTCAGCCTTGCACCTGTCACAATGTATGTGGATCATTTTTTTTCCTCCTTAACTTGCCATCCAGCAGTCCGAGCATACCGACTGCCATCATACGGACAAACTCTTCATAGTCCGTACCTATGTATCCGTTCGTCCATCCGGTGATGGCAGCATTCAGCTCGTCCCAGTACTCGTCATTGTCTTCCGGATCACCGTATGCCTTGTGGATGTCCCACAGTTCCTGGTAGATCGTCCATTCAGGACTGCCCTTTGCTATCTCGATCTTTGCCATCGCTTGCTCCTTCCCGATATCCGTCCTGTCGGCCCTGTCGATAGCCTGCATTGTAGATCTCTTCCCCGATGATCCACAGGATGACCGCTGATGCGATCAGTGCCGCAATAATGGTTGCTGTGTTCATTTCGTCTCCTTCCATCCCATATATGGCTCGGGATCCGACCACGCCAGGATGATGAGTGTCTCTTTGTACAGCTTGCTCTGCTCCATATCTTCGACAAGCCACCGTTCACCATCCCATTCACACAGTCCGATGTATGCGGTCCTGTCCCAGAGCGGATGCCGCCAAGTTACCAGGTATGAATCTGCATCCGGTGGCGTGTCCTCGGTTATCCAATCAATCATTATTCGCTCCCTTCTGCCCCTGTCGGAATTTCTGGCATCTTTGCTCCACAATACGGGCAAAACGCCCATTTATGATTTCCATTTTTATCACAACACGAACAAACAGCCTCACAAACATCGTCAAATTCGTCTTTAAGAACTATCCACTGCCCCGTCTTCGGCTGTGGCGTTACGGATGGCAATGCCTCAATAGGTGCGCCAATATCTGCTTTTACCCATTCCTCACAATGGCATTTTCTTATAACCTCAAGAACCGCCTGTCTGCTTACTGCATCACCACAAGGCTCTTGCTCTAATGCTTTTATTGACATATCGAGTGCTTCTGTATAAACTTCTGTACCCTTTACCATCTGACGGATAATGGGTAACCAATCATTCAACGCTTCTTCTCTGGTCATTCTGCATCACCCTCCATCTGCTTTAACAATTACTTCTGTGTATTGTTCAATCTGCATAAGCGATACTCCGCAGTATTCGTTACGCCAATCATCACCATCATGTATTTCTAGCTCATAGCAATCAGGCACTAATTTGCTTCTATCAATTAAATCTCCATGCCCTTTCGGTAATGGTGTTCCATTCTTGATAGCTTTAATAAGCAAACTAATATCAATCACTGTTAGAACTTCTTCTTGTG
>JAFOFP010000276.1 GCA_017387285.1 Lachnospiraceae bacterium | reverse complement strand
CATATGCCTGAACTCTACACATCTTACAGCTCCACAATCACTCCGCTGTTTCTCAGAATATCTCTCACTTCCTGAACATCCACATCCTTGGGAGAAATACCCTTCTTTACCGCCAAGGCAGCACCTACACCGGCTGCCTCACCGATGGTCATGCAGGTACCCATCACGCGGGCGGAGCTCATCGCCACCGCATCCATGGATGCACAGCGTCCTGCGAACATCAGTCCCTCGATCTCATCACTGACAGTGATGCCGTAGGGAATGCCATAGGGAGGTGTCTTGGTGAAGATGGTCCCTGCTCCGTTACCATTGTGGATATCCACAGGATAACCGCCGATACCGATGGTCTCCTCGTTGATCACGCCGTTTACTACTTCATTTTCGGTCAGCGTGCGGATACCGGAGAAACGACGGCTCTCACGGATACCCATGGAAGGATAGATTTGTGTAATGTAACTCTTCTCAAATCCGGGTACATACTCCTGCAGGGTTTTTACCAGTTTCTCTATCTGGAGATATCCTTCCACCTCAGCATGAGTCAAACTGAATACATCACTGCCGTCAGTGCCCAGATGACGGGTGCAGTTCAGATGCACTTCTCCGGGAAGCAGACTGCTGATGAAAATCAGGTTCTCACGGTCGATGGGCATTTTGCCCTCGGCACGCAGATCGGAAACCAGTTTCTTCATGCCGAACAGCACAAACGCGGGATACTTGCGAAAATGAGATGCATCGTATCCGGAATAAATCTCCATAGTCTTACTCTGATCCATCTGTTCAGGATGCTCTTCCACAAATTTGATGGTCTTTTCCAGATCCACATTGCCCATGTTGAACATCAATGTGGAAGGCTGAAGCACGCCACTGTCCTTCTGTCCCTTTTCAAAGCTTGCACCGGTCAGATAAGCCATATCGCCATCACCGGTTCCGTCAATGAACACCTTCGCTGTAACTGTGATCCGATAGCCTTTACCCATGAGGGTGATGCTCTTTAATGTCTTATTCTCCACGTTAACCGATTCCACATCACAGTGAAGCAGAAGTTCAACACCGGCATCCAGAACCTTTCTCAGCGCAACAATCTTAAACAACTCATAATCAAATACGGTTACGGAATTATGCATGGGACAATAGCAATGCTCAGAGGCTGCATGTCCGTATGCCGTCTCATAATTGCGCATCTCTGCCATGAACTCCTCAGGCAGACCCGCCATCACCACGTTGGCATCTCTATCCAAAAATCCAAAGAAAGGCAAACCGATAGTCATGTTTCCGCCGAGATATCCGTTTTTCTCCACCAACAGTACCTTGGCGCCGTTTCTTGCCGCCTGCACTGCAGCACCCAGACCTCCGGGGCCTGCGCCTACTACTACCACATCAAACTCTTTGTACGCTGTATTCATTATTCGCTCCCTTTATTCATCATTTTGTTTCATTCACAGGTCGGTAATCGTTCCATACCCAACCACAGGGACATAACTTGATCAGTCAAATACCATAACCTTCGCATCGGGATCCGGCTCCAGCATCACATTGTTTGCTCGAAGAATCTCGCGAACCTCCTGTACATCTACCTCGCCGGGGGTGATTCCCTGCTTAATCGCCAGTGCAGCACCTACACCGGCACCCTCGCCGATGGCCATGAGAGGGGGCATCACACGGGCGGAGGACAATGCCACTGCGTCCATAGAAGCACAGCGTCCACTGAACATCAGGTTCTTAATATCTGCGGAACAAGTGATGCCATAGGGAAGACCATATGTAGGAACCTTCTTGCAGATAGTGCCGGAACCGTCACCGGCATGAATATCAATAATGTATGCTGCCAATCCGATGGTATCATCGCCGATCCGTCCGTTCACCACATCGTCTTCCGTCAGCTGCGCAATGCCTCGGAATCTTCTGGTCTCGCGGATACCCATATGAGGATAAATCTTTGTCAGATGAGCATTCTTAAAGCCCGGAACATTCTCACGGAGACACTTGATCAGTGCATAGATCTGCAGATGGCCCTCGATCTCCGCTTTGGTAAGATCACGCAGATCACTGCCGTCGATACCCAAGTGGCGGGTACAGTTCAGATTAACCACACCCTTCTCCAGTGTCTGAATATAAATAATCGTATCACGGTCAATAGGCAGCTTTCCCTGCTCCTTCAATTCCGCAAAAAGTTTACGCAATCCCACCAGAACATGATGATCGGGATTTTTACGGAAATAGGTAGCATCATAGCCCGGATAAGACTCATGGGTCTTGCACATCTCCATCTGCTCGGGATGGTCCTCAACAAACCGAATAATCTCCTCCGTATCTACCCCTGCCACGGTACACATCAGAGTGGGCGGCTGAAGTACGCCGGTACCCTTCTGGCCCATCTCATAGGTCGCACCTGCCATGTATCCCACATCGCCGTCACCGGTAGCATCAATGAATACCTTCGCATATACCTCGATCTTACGACCTTTTCCAAACAAGGTAACGGAATCGATGGTTCCATTGTCCACATTTACATCGATCACTTCTGTGTGAAGGAGAATATCGATACCTGCCTCTAGGCACTTTTCGAAAGCAACGACTTTAAATACTTCGTGGTCATAAATGGTCACAGAGTTGTGATTTGGACACCAATGGTGAGGGCTGGTTGCTCCTTTTTCCTCCAGCGCATCCACAAACTCCTGCGCAATACCCTTGATAATGGGGTTGGCATCTTTGTCCAGATAGCCCAACAGCGGAAGCCCAATGGCCAAATTTCCACCCAGATATCCGTTCTTCTCCACCAACAATACCTTCAT
>JAFOFP010000275.1 GCA_017387285.1 Lachnospiraceae bacterium | reverse complement strand
TGCCTGTCCTCCAGTATATTTTTTCAGGGTCGCCCGAACAGCGCCGGGGCCAACCAGCATTTCATTTAAATATCCAACGACTTTCTCTGCCAGACCCACATTAAACAGATTCACTCCGAAGATACGGTCATTTTCCAGCACAGGGCGAAGGGCCTCCACAGAAGCCACGCTGCCTAGCTTCAGGTCTGCCACATAAGGGCGAACCAACTCCAGCATGGGATCGGGACTGGGTACAAACTCCGCGCCCTCATTGTCGATACCGGTGAGGTAACGCAGCCATCCCGCAAATACCACAGGGATCAGCTTGAGATCCTGCACGTCCAGATTATCTCTCTTTCCGTAAGCCTTGATGGTCTCACCGAAACGCACAGACAGTTTCTGGGAGGTATCGCAGGCAATACGCTGAGGAGTATCCGGCATGAAGGGATTGGGGATACGGACATTCAGCACGGTATCGATGAATTCCTTGGGATCAAGGATACCGGGATCTACAACAACGGGAAGTCCCTCGGTGTAGCCGATGATCTCCACCATCTTCTTCAGCTCCGCATCCTTCATCTCCTCGGAGATCTTTTCGTAGCCAAGCAGACAGCCAAACACAGCCAGTGCGGTGTGCAGAGGGTTCAGACAGGTACAAACCTTCATCTTCTCCACACGCTCCACGGTCTCTCTCTCAGCGAAGATCAGACCAACCTTCTCCAATGCGGGACGACCGTTAGGGAAGCTGTCCTCGATAACCAGATACTCACACTCCTCCGCGTTGACGAAAGGCGCAACGTGAGTTCCTCTCTTGGTCACCACATAATCCAGATCCTCAACGCCGTCCTCACGGAGGATCTTCTCCACGGAAGCGTCAGGGCGGGGAGTGATCTTATCGATCATGGTCCAGGGGAATGCAACCTTGGCAGGGTTCTTTGCATAAGAGGCAAAGCCGTCCTCAACCAGACATGCTGCCTCCCAGCGCTCAGCAAAGGCGTGGATCGCAGCCGCCAGCTTGTCTCCGTTGTGAGAACAGTTATCCATGCTAACCATGGATAAGGGCTTCGCTCCTGCCAGGAACCGGGCATACAGTAATGCAGCTACCTTGCCCATGTAGCTCATGGGAGCCTCAGGGCCTGCCACAAAGTCGTCCTCCACCTCGGGAAGAAATTCGCCCTGAGCATTTACCAGACTGTATCCCTTCTCGGTGATGGTAAAGCTGACCATCTGGAGAGACTCATTGGTAAAAATCGCTTTCAGTCTGCCGAACTCCACCGCATTTGCAGAATCCAGCATACAGGACTCAGACACGCTGCCGACAACGGTCTTCTCCACATTTCCGTCAGCCTTCAGTGTCACTAAAATATGGTAATCATCGTGTTTACGATTTAATTTTTCTACGATCTCACGGTCAACCAGTACCAGACCCTTGTCAGTATGGCCCTCATCCAGCATCCGCTGTGCTGCATTGGCAAGAAATGCCTTACAGATATTTCCGGAGCCAAAGTGTGCCCACACAGGAGCTGCCTTGGTCGCAGTGATCATCGCCTGGCGGTCAAACTGAGGAAGCTTATATCCTGCTGCCAGCCACGCCTCGCGGTCCTTAAGACCTTCAGCCGTCAATCTCATCTTCTCTCTGCTCCCTTCACGATAGCCTCCCAGAGGCCAACCAGATAGCTGGCACCCAGTGCTCTGTCATACAGACCATAACCGGGCATTGCCACCTCACCCCAGATCATACGTCCGTGATCGGGACGGATAGGTCCGGTAAAGCCGGTCTCATACAGTGCCTTCATGATCTCGTACATATCGAAGGTACCATCTGCAGAATAGTGAGCAGACTCCTCAAAGTTGGTGGGAGTGTGGAACTTCAGGTTACGAACATGTGCAAAGTGGATACGTCCCTCCAGTGCACGGATCATCTCGGGCAGGTTGTTCTTCAGGTTGGTACCGTAGGAACCGGAACAGAAGGTAACACCGTTGTGACGGTTATCCACAGCCTTCATCAGACGAACGATATTGTCCTTGTTGATGATGATACGGGGAAGTCCGAATACGCTCCATGCGGGATCATCGGGATGGATCGCCATGTTGATGTCATACTCATCGCATACGGGCATGATCCGCTCAAGGAAATACACCAGATTCGCGAACAGCTTCTCATCGTCGATCTCCTTATACATCTCGAAGAGTTCCTTTACTCTCTCCATACGCTCAGGCTCCCAACCGGGCATGATGGTTCCGTTCATATCGCCTGCGATGGACTCGAACATCTTCTCGGGATCCAGTGCGTCAACGGCATCCTGAGTGTATGCAAGAACGGTGGAACCGTCCTCTCTCTTTCTTGCCAGCTCGGTTCTGGTCCAGTCAAATACGGGCATGAAGTTGTAGCATACCAGATGGATGCCTTCCTCGCCCAGATTCTTCAGGGTCTCAATATAATTGTCGATGTACATATCCCGGTCAGCGGCACCGGTCTTGATCGCATCGTGTACATTTACACTCTCGATACCGGACAGATTAAGTCCTGCCGCCTCAACCTCGTTCTTCAGCGCACGGATGTTTTCTCTGGTCCATACCTCGCCGGGCTGAGTATCATACAGGGTGGTGATTACGCCGGTCACACCGGGAATCTGTCTGATCTGCTCCAGGGTAACGGTATCAAATTTAGAACCGTACCATCTCAATGTCATTTCCATAAAACTTTTCTTCCTTTCCAGGATATTTTTCGTATAAATCTAACATTTATTATAAAGAAAACCCTGCAAAAATAACATTGGCTAGTTTGTTGTATATATTGCAAAAATTGCTAAAATATGTTACGATGTATATGTACAATCAGCCATTGAAACATCAGGTGCAATTACGCACTGCAGACCTCTCACAAGGAGATACCTATGAAAAAAAATCTACTCACCCCGTTCAGTGCCAGACAGCATATGCTCTCTCCCAGCTTTGAGCTGTATTACTATAATGATACCGACCTAAAGCATGTGGCCAGTCACAGCCATAACTATTATGAGTTCTGCTTCTTCCTCGAAGGGAATGTGACCATGCAGATCAATGAAAAACAATATCCTCTTTCCCACGGCGACGTTCTCCTGATTCCTCCGGGTCTTCCCCATCACTCTATTATCCATGACTGTGAGACCCCTTACCGCCGTTTTGTGTTTTGGATCAGTCAGGACTTTTACGAACAGCTTCTGGAAATTTCATCTGACTACGGCTACGTGATCCGGGATGCCTGCTCCAAAAAGCGCTACATTACCCACTACGACCAGATCAGTTTCAATACTCTTCAGTCCAAACTGATCCGTCTTCTGGAGGAGATGCAGAGCGACCGTTTCTGTCGGGAGGCACTGATTTCCCTCTGCGTCAACGACCTGCTCCTCCATCTCAACCGTATGGCCTACGAACGTACCCATCCGGTCCGTCAGCCCGAGACAGCCGCCCTCTATCAGGCTATCTGTAATTTTATCGAAACCCACATTGAGGAGGATCTGTCTCTCGACCGACTGAGCAATGAGTTCTTTGTCAGCAAATATCACATTGCCCATATGTTCAAGGACAATCTTGGGATCTCCATCCACCAATACATCACCAAGAAACGTCTCTCCCTCTGTCAGCAGGCCATCCAGGGAGACATGAGCATCACCGAAGCCTACCAGACCTTCGGCTTCGGCGATTACTCCAGCTTTTTCAGAGCCTTCAAAAAAGAGTACGGTATCTCACCCAAAGAATATAAGGATATGCGCTATATCGAAGAGGGACAGTCCTGACGGCTGTCCCTCTCTCGATTTCAATGCTTATCCGATATGCCCCTGGGGCGGATGTCCATCTCAATCACCGGAGCAAAAATCTTATCGATCTTATAATCCACCAGATCCCGATCCAGTTTTGTCACCGCGGTTCCGATGACCGGCCGTTTCTCAAAGCTGTCCAGAATATCCCCCAGCAACTTGTGCAAGAATCCGCCGCCCGGCATCTCCTCCTGTTTCAGCAATGCTCTGTTCTCATCCATAAAATACAGCTTAATTCTGCGGCTGCAGGGTGTCTCCAGAAAATCAATGGTCGTCTGAAATACCATATGATCATCCTCATCGGTGGAAAACCGCCCCTGTGCACTGACCAGAAAAGGAACACCACCTACCAAAACCTCTCCGATCTCCCCCTTCCC
>JAFOFP010000274.1 GCA_017387285.1 Lachnospiraceae bacterium | reverse complement strand
GCATAGGAATCTCCGATCCAGATGGTCACCGGATCCTCGTACTCATTAAACTTCTCCCACACTTCTTTTGCCCATTCCGGGGAATTGGCGATAGCTTGCATCCGTGTCGCATCATCCATCGCAACGACAATTCCCTCAGGCACTTTTGCGTTTTCCACCGTAGGCTCATCCGTCTGATCACCGGTCTGTGTCTGATTGATCTGCTGATCCTGATCATTTTCGTTTTCCCATCGATTATCATCACCAAACTGTCCGTTCACCATATCCCCCGTCCGGTCATCCGCGTTGGAGCCTACGGGGTCAGTCAGAAGCAAGACGCCGGCCACCACCAAAACCATAGCAGACACACCGACCAGCCATCTTCCGGCCTTTTTCTTCTTTAACAGATTGTGGATGCGCCCTTTGGTGCTGCCCTCACCGAAGGCCAGCGGCGCCCCGGCGATGCTCTGATGGCCTGTAGCCAGCACCAGCAGAGACTTGGAGTAATCCCAGCGGATGCGCTCGCCCATTCGCTTGATCACAGCCTCATCGCAGCTCATCTCCATATCCTTGCCCGCAAGGATGAAAGCCACCCACACCAGTGGATTGAACCAGTGAACACAGAGTACCACAAAGGCCAACAGCTTGATCACATGGTCAAACCGGCGGATATGGTGCTGCTCATGGAGAATAATGTATCTCATCTCATGGTTTTTCAGTGTTGAACACAGGTAAATTCTGGGTCTGAACACACCCATCACAAAAGGCGTATCCAGATAATCACACACATAAATATTGTCACGGAGCTGCACTGCCCCCACCAGCTTGCGGCGAACACCGATCACCGAAACCAGACTGTATACGGTCATGGCCAACATGCCGCCGATCCATATACAGGATGCGGTAGTCACCCAATTATCCACTGCCCATGCGGCACCGATGCCGTTCACATTTCCTGTCTGAGACGGACTGTTTCCCGGCTTCGCCGGGGAGTTTCCTGTCTGTCCCTGCACTGGTCCGGACTGCTGTACCGTTCCGACCTGCTGCATCGCTCCCGGCTGAGGTCTCTCCACCTGAACCTGATCGGTATTCGGCACGCTCACAACCGGTTTTTCCATCGGATCATTGACGATCTCTGACTCCGGCAAAACGCCAATCTCCGGCAAATATCCCTGCTCTGTCTTCATCTCCGGCAGCGCCTGCTCCAGCACGCCAAACAGTGACAGAGACGAGCTGACCGAAATCGGACAACAAAGGCGAAACAGCACGATAGCCCACAAGGCGTAAGAGAAAATCTTCGGCGCACGGCGCAGCAACAGGCGAATGACCAGCACGGCCATAATCGCCACCCCCGCCGTGGCGCTCATCCTTAACACACTCGGAAACAATGATCCCCACATCATGCGTCCTCCTCCCTGCTGCGCTCAATCAACAGCTCCAGCTCGGCGATCTCCTTGGCGCTGAGCTTTTTGCGCGCTGTAAATGCGGCAAAAAAAGCCGGCAGCGATCCGGAGAAATGCTCCTCCACGAAACTCGTACTTTTCTGTGCGTAGAACTCCTTCTTTGATATCAGCGAAGTCACCACTCCATCGGTGTTTTGAAAAATCTCCCGCTCACACAACCGTCTCAGCACAGTATAGGTGGTAGATTTCTTCCAATTCAGCTCCTGCTCACACAGACGCACCAGCTCTCCCGATGAAATCGGCTCCCTCTGCCAGATCATATCTGCAAATCTGGCCTCCACTGCCCCCAATGTTTTATCACTCATCTGAAAACCCTCCTTTGCGGTTTACATTTTGTAAACCCAGTTGTAGTTTACATTATGTAAACCTCGTTGTCAAGAGGTTTTTTACTTTTATTTTCACTCCGGCACTGCAACAAACCCATCATGCAAGTACCCTTCTGACAGAGAATAGGCTCCCTCCACCAGATTTCCTGCATCCACCTTGATCTCACCCTTAAAATCCACCACCACAATATCCCCTACACTGATCCCGCCAAACTCAACGCAGCGGCGGATCCGCAGATCATCGGTAGAAACTTTGAACACCATGCCGTCTTTCGGGTTTTTGCACAGCACTGAATC
>JAFOFP010000273.1 GCA_017387285.1 Lachnospiraceae bacterium | reverse complement strand
GGAGCTGGACGGCCTTTAATGACTCCATCTTGCGGATGGGTCTAATATAATGATAAAACTCCACCGTGATCTCCTGATCATACACATCACCGCTAAAATCCAAAATCAGCGTCTCCACTGTGATCCGCTCCTCATTATCCACAGAGGGACGGGTCCCCACATTGGTTACCCCCATAAAGGTCTCCTCACCCATGTGGACAAGGGTGGCGTAGACGCCAAAAGGCGGCAGCTTCGTCTCCTCTGTGATCCCCAGATTGACAGTGGGCATCCCCACCGTTCTGCCTTTTCCTTTTCCGCGGACCACCGGGCCCGTAAGGCTGCAAAGCACCTCTTTCTCCTTCTTATCTACTGACTGCACCTCAGATAACCCCCTTCATCACCAGCAAAATCAATACGCTGGTCGCCAAAATCACCACGATGACCGGCCACATTGCCAGGCGCTTCCGTTCCCCTTTTCCATCTCCGACAGGCGGCAGCAAGGAAGCCTTCCTCAAACCAGTCACCACCGGTTTATACAACAACAATGTAATTGCGGTATTTAATGTCCCTTTAAACAAATTAAAAGGTAAAAATACGGTAGGTAACATAGCTGCAACCTGCCCTCTGGGGTACCCCAGATAAATGGGGGTGATCAGATAATTCCACAGCAGCATCACAACCACCATCAATATACAGCCAACAACCATGCCGATGACAGCACCCTGCATATTTCTCTTCTTTTTATATATCCATGCTGCGGTGCAGGCAAAAGCGCAGGTAGACAAAATATTCATGATCAGCCCCCAGATCCCGGTGTCACTCATGGTGATCATTTCAACAAAGGAAACGATCACTGAAATAATCATGGCTGCCATGGGACCGTAGATCAGACCGCCGATGGTGATCACCACATCCTTGGGCTCATACTTCAAAAACAGTACCATGGGGATACGGATGGTGTACACCACCAAAAAGGCCACTGCACTGAGCATACCGATGGTACAAATACGTTTGATTTTTTCGTTCATTTTGCTGTCCTCCAATTAAACAAGATTATTGTAAACTGATTGTTGTGTGTCTTCGACACGAAAAAACACCTGAAGATCCATATCTTCAGGTGTCCGCAGTCAACTTTCCATACTAACCACTCATGACACATCTTCTTCCATCCAGACTGTACTGTCGGTTTTGGAATCTCACCAAATCCTGCGCGTCGCGCTCGCGGACTCATCCTGCTTTGCATTTCCTCACAAAATGCTCAGGCTTACCGCCGGTCGGGAATCTCACCCTGCCCTGAAGATACTGCCTATTCGGTTTTCATTGATACTATACCATCCCCGGTTGTTTTTGTCAATACTTTATCAATCTTATCTTCAAATTACTGCCGATCACGTATCTGATTAATCATTTTTTCGATATCCATTTATATTTTAAATTCTCATTTATTTTTGCAGATTATCGCATTTTCCCTGTTGACTTTATGACTTTAAAGTGCTATACTGCCACTCAATAAAAGGTTGCTTAACCGAACAAAAGGGAGAAAAGACTTATGAAAAAGAAACTGATCGCAATTCTCTGTATGCTGACTCTGGTGCTGTCCATGACCGCATGTACCAAGGCCCCCGATAAATACGTTATCGGTATCTGCCAGCTGGTAACCCACGATGCATTGGACGCTGCTACCAAGGGCTTTAAGGATGCCCTCGTTGAAGCACTTGGCGCTGAGAACATCGAGTTCAAAGAGCAGAACGCTGCAGGTGACCCCAATATGTGTTCCACCATCTGTAACACCTTCGCCACTGACAATGTGGACCTGATCCTCGCCAACGCTACCCCCGCTCTTCAGGCGGCTTCCGCAGCTACCGGTGACATCCCGATCCTGGGCACCTCCGTTACCGAGTACGGCGTGGCACTGGGTATTTCCAACTTTTCCGGTACAGTAGGCGGAAACATCTCCGGTACCTCTGACCTGGCTCCTCTGGACAAACAGGCGGATATGGTCAAGGAATGGTTCCCTGAGGCAAAGACCGTTGGTCTGCTCTACTGCTCCGCAGAGGCAAACAGCCAGTATCAGGTAGATATGGTTAAATCTTATCTGGAAGCCCTTGGTTTAACCTGCGAGCTTTACTCCTTCACCGATACCAATGACGTTGCAGCAGTTACTCAGGTTTGTGCTGAGGCCAGCGATGTAGTCTATGTTCCCACCGACAACACCGTAGCTTCCAACATGGAGCTGATCCACAACATCTGCAGTCCTCTGGAAACTCCCATCATCGCAGGTGAGGAGGGTACCTGTAAAATCGGTGGTGTTGCTACTCTCTCCATCAGCTACTACGATCTGGGCGTAGCTACCGGCAAGATGGCAGCCAAAATTCTGAAGGGCGAGGCAAAGATCTCCGAAATGCCCATCGAATACGCAGCAACTCAGACACCTAAGTACAATGCAGATATCTGTGCAGCCCTGGGACTTACCGTTCCCGCAGGCTACGAGCCCATTCAGTAATCTGTTAACTGTACGCAGCGGGAAGCAAAACTTCCCGCTGCATTTATGCTTTTATCCCATTTTTATCATAGTACCGCAATGAAGTATAAATTGGAGGTTTTATCATGCAAAGTTTCATCAATGCATTCCCCGGTGCAGTCTCTCAGGGTCTGATCTGGGGCATCATGGCCATCGGCCTTTATATCACCTACAAAATTCTGGAATTGTCCGACCTGACCGTTGACGGTTCCTTCTGTACCGGCGGCGCCGTAGGCGCTATGATGATCGCCGGCGGACATAGCCCCTGGCTGGCTATCCTCTGTGCACTGGCTGTTGGAGCCCTGACCGGACTGGTCACCGGATTTTTCCACACAGCCTGCGGAATCCCCGCCATTCTGGCCGGTATCCTGACTCAGTTGGGTCTTTGGTCTGTCAACCTGGCGATTATGGGAATGAAGGCCAACCAGGCGCTGAATGTAAACGCCCACAAACTGTTGGTCTCTCTCCGCTTCCTCAGCGATGTCAAAAAAGGGGCACGTCCTTTTTATCAGCATCCGATCCTGGTGATCGCAGCCTTTACCATTGTTGTTATCATGATCCTCTACTGGTTCTTCGGAACTGAGTTAGGCGCTTCCATCCGTGCTACCGGTGCCAACGGCAACATGGCCCGTGCCCAGGGTATCAATACCAACCGCAACAAAGTAATCGGTCTGATGATCGCCAACGGTCTGGTTGCCCTCTCCGGTTCCTTGTTGGCTCAGTATCAGAGCTTCGCCGACATCAATATGGGCCGCGGCGCCATCGTTATCGGTCTGGCTGCCATCATCATCGGTGATGTGGTCTTCGGCAAGATTTTCCGCAACTTCGGTCTGAAACTGCTGGCCGTGTCCTTCGGTGCCATTATTTACTACATTGTCATTCAGGCCGTTATCAGTTTCAGCGATATCGATTCCAACTATCTGAAGCTGATTTCCGCTTTGATCGTTGCCATTTTCCTGACCGTTCCCAACTGGAAAGGAAAGTTTACTCACTTTATTCACAAATCTGCCAAAGCTAAAGGAGGTGCCTGAACATGTTGGAGATCAAAAATATCTATAAAACATTCAATGCAGGTACCGTAAATGAAAAAAAGGCCCTGAAAGACCTCTCCCTCACCTTAAATGACGGCGATTTCGTCACGGTCATCGGTGGAAACGGTGCCGGCAAAAGTACCATGCTCAACTCTGTAGCAGGTGTTTACAGTGTGGATTCGGGTTCCATTCTCATTGACGGCGTGGATGTGACCGAACTTCCCGAATACAAACGTGCCAAATATATCGGCCGAGTATTCCAGGATCCCATGATGGGAACTGCTGCCACCATGCAGATCGAGGAGAACATGGCTTTAGCTGCCCGCCGTGGCAAGCCCCGTACTCTCCGTTCCGGTATCACCAAGGAAGAACGGGCCGAATACAAAAAGCAGCTGGCCATTCTGGATCTGGGTCTGGAGGATCGTCTGACCTCCAAGGTAGGCCTTCTCTCCGGCGGACAGCGTCAGGCCTTGACCCTGCTGATGGCTACCTTACAAAAGCCCAAGCTCCTCCTGCTGGATGAGCACACCGCAGCCCTTGATCCCAAGACAGCTCAGAAGGTACTGGACGCCACCGACCGCATCGTGGAGCAGAACAAGCTGACCACCCTGATGATCACCCACAATATGCGTGATGCCATCGCACACGGAAACCGTCTGATCATGATGTATGACGGACACATCGTAGTAGATGTTTCCGGTGAGGAAAAGAAAAATCTGACCGTAGAGCAGCTTCTGGCTCTGTTCAGCAAGGCCAGCGGATCTGACGAGGCCGATGATAAACTGCTTCTCTCCTGATCCTCTTGAGTACGAAACAGGATACCAACTTACTAAATACAACAACACCCTGATCCAAACCGATCAGGGCGTTGTTGTATTTGCCTTCACATATATTTTCAGATACATTCAATAACGATCCTCATAAGCCAAACTCTCACGCAAACTCACATGGTTCGAATATCTGCCTCCAACAGCTTACAGGCCAGCAATTTTCGTCCGTCACGGATGGCATCAATAATCTCCTCATGGATCAGAGGCCGCTCGGAAAAGGCAGGTTTTTTCCACAGTTTCAACCGCTCCCGAACAAAGGCCGGCTGTTGGTCTGCCAATGCCTCCTCCAATTTTTTCAATGCATACGGATCTCCGTAACACTGCATCAAACGCAGATGAAAGCGACTGTTGTGATCCCAATGGTAAAACACATCACATTCATCCGGCTTTTGGGTCACCTGAGTCAACGCATCTATGTCCTCCTCCGTGATCCGATTCCAGTGGCGATTCATAAATCCAACCTCAAGAACCATGCGATACCGCTGAATATCCAGAATTTCCTGTTCAGACAAACTACCGTCTCCGGGGCAGCCGTTCATCATCTTCTCATTCTCGTTTTCCGTCATCTCCATGACCGCCAGTCACCTCTGTGCATCATCAGTAATAATCCGCTTTTATAATCATATCAGCTTAAAATTATGAAGTCAACCGATAACTCTCTGTCTCCAATTTATTATGAATTTTTTACAAATCCTTCCCCTCTTTTTTGTCTAAAACATAAAATCAATTATTGGTCATTGACTTTTACCTCTCCGACTGATATGATTAGTTCACAATCATTACACATCGAACACTTTATTTATTAGCAAAAGGAGGATAAGATTATGGCAATCAGAAATATTTCTGTTGTCCATTCCGATGAGAGAGCTTTGATCAAAAGAAAAGCAATCGAGGACAGAGCGACCTGGATGGGCCGTATCTACGAGGAAGGCTTGAAGGATGGTGTTGACATGGAAACCATCATCAGACGTGCCATCAACGCTACCGGCCTGGCAAAGGGTGCCGGAGTGAAAGCAAACTGTAACGACTCCACCAATTGTAAGGAATTCTGTCAGGCATTTCTGGGCAATCCGGTAAGCCGCACCACCTTCCAGATGGAGTTTGAGTCTGTTACTGAGGATGAGCTGAAGGTAAATTTCCACTACTGCCCTCTGGTTGAGGCATGGAAAAAAATCGGCTATGACGATGCCATGTGTGCAAAGCTCTGTGACATGGCCATGGACGGCGACAGAGCTATCGCTGAGGCTTCCGGTCTTAAGTTAGATATCCCTGAAAAGATCGCTGAGGGTGGAGCATGCTGCAGACTTCACTTCCACAAAGTAGACAAGTAAGTACTTATCAACATGAGCCGCGGATATCCGCGGCTCATGCAGTATTTACGGCATATTTATCATTGATCCTCTATCATCGCCTCTACGGCCCCAATAAGGGCTTCTACGACCATTTCCAGCGTCATGGAGGGCATCCCTCCCTTGTTCACCACCTGTTCCGGCAAAAACGGAATATGGATAAATCCGCTCCTTTTCCCGGGATATTTCGTCTCAATCAAATGCCGTACCCCGTAGATCACATGATTACAGACAAAGGTCCCTGCCGTGTTTGATACAGACGCGGGAATTCCTTTTCGGCGAATATATTCCACCATCTTCTTAATGGGAAGGTTAACAAAGTAAGCATCCGGCCCATCTGCCACGATCTTTTCATCTACCGGCTGATCCCCGGCATTGTCCGGTATCCTGTAATCATCTACATTCAATCCTACCCGCTCCACTGTGATATCGGCTCTTCCTCCGGCCTGTCCCACTGACAGGATCATATCAGGATCATGCTCAAGGATTGCCGACTCAATCACCGGCAAAGAACGTGTTTTCTCTGTGGGAACCTCCAATTTGATGATCTGAGCACCGCAAATCACATCGGGTAAACGTTTTACCGCCTCAATCGATGGATTGATCTGCTCACCGCCAAAAGGGTCAAACCCGGTTACCAATAGTTTCATCTGCGCATTTCCCTCCCAGTCTCGCTACCTCTCACCTCTTTATTTTACGTTAGCACCATGGCAGATGATTGTCAAGAAAAACCTCAACCTCGATTACACTCTGCAAAGAAATATTGTCCTAAATTCCTTGACAATTCCACTAACCTTGATGTAATTATATAGTAAAACCCTTCACAAAGGAGAACCGTCATGAATTTCGCCGACCCAAAAATCCCCATGACCAATGGAACTGGGACATTGAAACTTGCCTGTGTTTCTGACCACTTTCTGACTGAGAAATTCTACCGGGATGCCCTCGATCGTTTTGAAGATATCGAAGTGACCGGGATCCCCTATTTCGGCAGTGCAACCCGCCAGGAAATGCGTGTGATTGTTGACCGCATTGAGCGTGACGGCCCCTATTCGGTCAAGCCGTCCCGGGAAGTTTACGATGCAGTCCGGGATGCAGAGGCATTGATGGTACATCTTTGTACCGTTCCCGCTGACCTCATGGATGCCGCTCCCAACCTGAAATATATCCTGACCAACCGCGGTGGTCTGGAGAACATTGATCTTGATGCGGCAAAAGCCCGCGGTATTAAAATTTTAAATAATCCGGCACATAACGGAAATGCCGTAGCAGAACTGACCATCTGTCTGATGATCGCCGAAACCCGCAACGTTGCCAGAGCTCACGCCGCCTTAAAAAACGGTGTGTGGATGGAGGAATATCCCAATTTCGGCCGTGTTTACGAACTGCGCAGAAAAACCATCGGCCTGATCGGTTTCGGAACCATTGGCAGACTGGTGGCAGAAAAACTGCAGCCTTTCCATGTCAATATCCTGACCACCGATCCTGCCCTTAGCCCCGATGATCCCGATCTGGCAAAATACAACGTAACGCTCACCGATCTGGACACTCTGCTCTCCACCTCCGATGTGGTCTCACTTCACGCCCGGGCACCAAAAACCGGCAAGTATATTCTTGATAAACGGGAGTTTGGGCTGATGAAGCCTACCGCTACCTTCATCAATACCGCACGGGCCTATATGGTCAACTACGATGTTCTGGCAGAGGTTCTCCGAAACAGAGAGATCACCGGTGCAGCCCTGGAGGTCTTCCCCTGGGAGCCCATACCCGCCGACAGTCCTTTCATCGGCCTTGACAATGTAACTCTGACCAATCATCGGGGCGGTGACACTGTCAACTGCTATTCCGACAGCCCCGAAATGCTTCTCCTTTCGCTGCGTGAACTTCTGCTGGAAGGAAAACGTCCGAAATATTATATTGAATAGTAGTGCAAAAAGAGCTCCCGGATTTTTCCGAGAGCTCTTAGTTTATTTTTTATTCTTAAGGATGTTCCCTCCACTAACCTCGAACTTCGCCTTTCGGCTCGTTCTCACTAAGGGTCGGGAACGACCTCGCACTAAATTCGAGCTTCGCCTGCGGCTTGCTCTCATTAAGTTGCTTTCGGTCAGAACTTACCAGCGTCAGCAGCTTCCTGAATCGCTACTGCTACAGCGACCGTCATGCCGACCATGGGGTTGTTACCTGCACCGATCAGACCAATGGAACTAAAATTCTGGCCATTCTTTTCGGAAAATTAAGCAAAAAGGAAGCCGAATACCGTCTGCGCAACGGCGTCGGTAGAATAGCTGCCGGCATTGCACACGGTGATACCGTGCTCGCGGCAGTAATCCAGGTCAACCATGTTGAATCCCGTGGCAAAAATGCCGATATATTTGAGATGTGTTGCAAGAGAGAGCGTCTCTTTGTCCATCAGAGTCTTATTGAGTAAAACGGCATCTGCATCGGCGATGCGTTCCTTTGTTTCCTCGTATGAGGTGAGAGGATAAACGGTAACATTGCCGTATTTTTCAAAAACAGAAAGATCAAGATCTCCGTTTGTGATGGTTTGAGCGTCGGTTATAACGATATTCATATAGTTGCCCTTTCTTTGGTGGTACTTTATTATACCACGGCTTTTTGGGGGAGGTCAACATAATTTATTCGGATAGAAGCTTTAACGGTACAATTCCGTCTGTGCAAACAACCTGTGTGGCGAGGGTATTATAATTCCAAGCATCGTCCAAAGTGATATTATTCCATCCCTCTACTGTCCCTTGGAATGTTATGCTCGTTAGTTCTGGGCAAGAGGCGAATGCAAAAAAGTTAATATTTGTTACGCTGTTAGGGATTATTAGTGTC
>JAFOFP010000272.1 GCA_017387285.1 Lachnospiraceae bacterium | reverse complement strand
CCATGAAGCGCCAGCCCTCATGTATGTTGTTCAGTAAGCCAATCGACTCCTTGGCGGCAGCCGGTTCCATTCTGGCTTCCGTGTGGCTGGAGGATGTGAGTATGCCTGTAGTGGATAGTCTGGGAGAAGAGTTTCTGGAATATGTGAAGGATGGTATGTCTGTCACCATCAAAGAAAACGGCGTAGTCTGCGTGGAATAGGGGGAATCACATGAAAGAATTAAGTTTGCTTTATCCGGTAAATATGGATCCGGAATATAAGCTTCTTCCGGATGAGACGCTGCATGATCTGTCATTGGAAGCGATCTGCAAGGAGTTGAGCAAAGAAGGGCCGGAGAGATTTTTGATTTATCGCATTATGTCGGCGATTTCCGGGAAAGAGGAAGTAATTAAGTATCGCTGCGATGTGTTTGAGGATGTGCTGAGATTCCCTGAAATGCGCAAGGAGCTGGGGGAATTGCTGGAGAAAGTTGATTTCATGCGAAATTACAAGAGCTTTTTCCGTGAGACGGACGGAGAGGGCATTTGGGAACTGCTGCATCGTCTGGATGAAATGTATCAGTATATTCAGTGTATTGAGGCGATTTACGAGTGCTTGGACAACCGGGACCTGCGGTCGGAGGGCTTTTTGACACTGAAACAGTATGTCCATGATGTGTATCGGGATCATGCCTTCGAGGAACTGAAAAAGGATGTGTTGGCAGCCAGGATTGAGGCTTCCCGGGTGAAGAGTGTCACGCTGGGAGTGAATTTAAATGACCGCATGGAGCCGGTGGGCATCGGTGTGGTTTCTGTTAACAGTAAATATTTCAATAAGTCGAGTATTATTTCCAATTTCTGTGATCATTTCAATCAGAAGGATGATATTCAGGATACGACGGAGTGGAAAAAGAAGTACACCTATCATACGGCAGGAAATGAGAACATTTTCAGCCAGCTGCTGGAGACAACGGCAGACCTGAAAACATCCATTAACCTGGGCCTTCCCATTGGAATTATGAATCCCTTCGGAGATGGTCAGGCGGAGAAGGTGATCGGATCACTGGGCCGTGCGGTGTCAACGATGATCAACAATACGGTCAAGGCATTGAAGAAAATGCTGTTAACGCATATTACGGTCAATATCCGTGCTATATCTGATCTGATTCCTGAGTTGACCTTTTACGTTCGCTGGGCGGAGTATGTAGAAAAATTACAGGAGAAAGGATACACGCTCTGTAAGCCGCAGGTCATTTCTGCTGACAAGCGAGAACTCAATACTACAGGGATCTACAATTTGAAGCTGGTAAGCAATCCGGTTTCTGAAGTGGTGACCAATGATCTGCTGTTTGATCGGGAGCACCGGATTTATATTTTGACCGGAGCCAATCGAGGCGGAAAGACCACCATCACTCAGGCGGTGGGAATCGCATATCTGATGGCGCAAAACGGAATCTATGTTCCGGCAGAGACCTTTTCCTTCAGCCCGGCGAGAGGGATCTTTACTCACTTCCCCGCCGATGAAAATCAGACCATGGATCTGGGCCGATTGGGAGAGGAGTCCAAGCGTTTCCGTGAGATATTCATGAAGGCGGATTCCACAGCGCTGTTTCTGTTAAATGAGTCTTTCTCCACGACGTCCTTTGAGGAGGGTGTTTATATTGCCCATGATGCAGTGCGCGCGCTGAGGGATCTGGGCGCAAGAACCATCTATAACACTCATCTTCATAAACTGGCCATGGAGATCGAGGAAATCAATGCAGAAGGAAACGGTGACAGTCTGGTATCCAGTCTGGTGGCTGAAGCCAAGGAGGGAAAACGTTCTTACCGTGTGCGTGTGGGAAAACCGGACGGATTATCTTACGCGAGGGATATTGCCATGAAATACGGTGTTACCTACGAGCAGTTGATGGAGAAAAGATGAAACGAGGGGGCTGTGAAAACAGTCCCCCCTCATTGTCATATTAGTGATACTTCGGCAGCCAATCTCCGTGAGCGTCGATGAGATCATCCACCAT
>JAFOFP010000271.1 GCA_017387285.1 Lachnospiraceae bacterium | reverse complement strand
TCCGCAACGGAGAGGTCTCAGGCACGACGGGATATGAACCGTATTGGAGGATAATACTATGGCGGAGTTTTCCCATTTTAATGAACAGGGCAGAGCTCGGATGGTGGATGTTTCGGAAAAGAAAGAAACAGCACGAACCGCTATTGCAGCGGGAGAAGTGCTGGTAAACCAGGAAACATTTGATTTGATCAAATCCGGAGGAATCGCCAAGGGCGATGTGCTTGGAACCGCTCAGATCGGCGGGATCATGGGGGCGAAGCATACACCGGATCTTATTCCAATGTGTCATCCAATCATGGTATCCGGAATCGATATCGAGTTTAATCTCAATGAGAAAAAACTGGCAGTGGAGATCTGTGCTACGGCCAAATGCACCGGTGTGACCGGCGTGGAAATGGAAGCGATGACCGCGGTTTCTGTTGCGGCGCTTACCGTATATGATATGTGCAAAGCCGTTCAAAAGGATATGAAGATCACCAATATCCGTTTGTTAAAAAAAACCGGTGGAAAAAGCGGCACATTTGAACGAAAAGAGGACTGAGCTTCAGTGGCAAAAGTTGCAGCAATCAATATCAGTGAGATCCGAGGGATCCAGAAGCATGAGATTCCGGAGGCCTATCTGAAAGAGGGCTGGGGGATTGAGGGAGATGCCCATGCAGGAAACTGGCATCGCCAGGTGAGCCTCCTCAGCACCGACAGTGTACAGACCATGCAGGAGAAGCTGGATTTTAAGCTGGAGCATGGTGCCTTTGCAGAGAACATCCTCGTAGAGGGAATGGAAGTTCACACACTACCGATTGGAACCCGACTGAAAATCGGCGAAGCCTCGGTCGAGGTAACACAGATCGGAAAAGAGTGCCATTACGGCTGCGCGATTCGGGAAAAAACAGGGGATTGCGTTATGCCCAGGGAAGGGATCTTTGTGAAAGTGATCCGATCTGGTCATGTAAGAACCGGGGACGAGATCGCAGTGTGCGCGGAACAATAGAATAAATCTCAAAAAAATTAGAGCCGGAGCTTTCCATACGAAAAAATGGAAAGCTCCGGCTTTTTGCAACATAAAATAGTTAAACGACGTCTTTTAACACGGCTACCTGTTTGGGGAGGTCTTTGGAGATCTCAATGCTGTTTACATCATAATTGATGATCTCATATTCCGATCCGATGAAGTACTCCATCAGATCGTCCAGATGGTACAGTCTGCGATTCGCGATGTGACCGTGCTGATAATGCATCGGAATCAGGACGTTGGGATCAATCACTCTCGCCTGCAGGGAAAGATCATAAGAAGGCATCGTCCGGGTGGAGCCGCAGCCGATCATCAGAACATCAGTTCCTTCAAACCGTTCATCTTCCACACGGCATCCAAGGTCTCCGGTATGAACCAGCTTGAACCCGTCGCTGGTGGTGATAATGTGAATCTTGTTGGGCCCTCTCATGATGCCGCCGCGGGTATCGTGGAACGCATCGATCACATCCACATGAAAAGGACATTCTCCGGAAAAGGGGATGATATTTACAGCCCCACGATTGTTGTGTCTGCTGTGCTCATGGCTGACGAGCACCATGTTGGCCTCTGTTTTCAGTACAGGATACTGAGTTCCGGTATTGTCGTAAGGATCGATAACGATGGAATAGCCGTTGTGGACAATTTTAAAACAGGAACGGCCAAGCCAGTGAATAGTCATAGTGTTTTTACCCCTCTGTGATATTTAACGAGCGTATCGCAGGATCTGAGATGTGC
>JAFOFP010000270.1 GCA_017387285.1 Lachnospiraceae bacterium | reverse complement strand
GAACATCCGCAGGATTTTATCGATGTGCTGATGGAGACGATCCCTGCGGTGATGAAGATGTCCGGAGTATCCTCTGAGGATGTGATCAGTATCGGAGTGGATTTTACCGCCAGCACCTCTATGCCGGTGGACGAGTCGGGAGAACCCCTGTGTTTCAAACCGGAGTTTTCTTCCAACCCTCATGCATGGGTGAAGCTGTGGAAGCATCACGGAGCAACCGAGCAGGCTGATCGGATGACTGATCTGGCAAAGGCTCGCGGTGAGCGATTTATCCGATGGTACGGAGACCGTGTAAATGCAGAGTGCGGTACGCCGAAGTTTTTGGAAACACTGGAGAAGGCTCCTGAGATCTATGAGCAGGCTGACTGTATCATGGAGTGCGGCGACTGGATCGTTCGTCTGCTGACCGGCGAGAATACCAGGAGCGAATCCATCGCGGGATATAAAGCGTTGTGGAGAAAGTCTGAGGGACCTTTGCCCAAGGACTATTTGTGCGCATTAAATCCTAAGTTTGGCGATCTGTATGAGAAAAAACTGGGCGGCAAATTGATGCCCCTTGGAGGATTGGCCGGCAGAGTGACGGTGGAGATGGCTGAAAAGCTGGGCCTGAGAGCCGGAACGCCGGTGGCTACCGCCAATATTGATGCCCATGTAGGCGTACCTTCCCTGGGAATCAGCGGACCGGACAAGGTGATGCTGGTGTTGGGAACCTCGGCTTGTATCATCACCTGCTCTGAGAACGAGGCGGCTGTTCCCGGTATCTTCGGCATGACCGAGGATGGAGTGCTCCCCGGACTGTACGGTTACGAGGCGGGACAAAGCTGCGTGGGCGATATGTTTGACTGGTTTGTGAAGAATTGTGTTCCTGAGACTTATGAGCAGGAGGCCCGGGAGCGAAAGATGAATATTCATCAGCTGCTGACGGAGAAGGCATCGGCACTGAAGATCGGCGAGAGCGGTTTGATCGCTCTGGACTGGTGGAATGGCAACCGTTCCTGTTTAAGTGATATGGAGCTGACCGGCTTGATGCTGGGCATGACCCTGTCTACCAAGCCCGAGGAGATGTACCGGGCGCTGATCGAGTCTGCAGCCTACGGAATGCGCATCATTATGGACAATTTTGAGGAGAACGGTATCTCCACCAAACAGATCTACGTCTGCGGCGGTATTGCCAAGAAGAACCCCATGCTCATGCAGATTTATGCAGACGTTCTCGACCGGGAAATGTTTATCAGCGCGTCCAATCAGGGACCTGCCGTTGGATCGGCGATCTGGAGCACACTGGCAGCGGGAGCTGCTGAGGGTGGATATGACACCATCGCTGAGGCGGCAGAGAAGATGGGGCATGTGGAGCCCTATACCTACAAGCCCATTGCGGAAAATGTGAAGGTCTATGACAGACTGTATGCGGAGTTTAAGATCCTTCATGATTATTTCGGAAGAGGAGCAAACGACGTGATGAAGCGCCTGAAAAAGATCAAGGCGGAGCAGAGCGCTAAATAGTTGATGGATAAACTGCGAAAGGCAGTTGATACGGAGGAAATTTATGCAGATCATTATTGTCGGCTGCGGAAATGTAGGAGTGACCCTGACTGCCCAGCTCAGCGGCGAAGGCCATGATATTACTATAGTAGATACCAATGCAAAGAAGCTTCACCTGATCGCCAGCAAATACGATGTTAAAGGCGTGGTGGGAAACGGAGCCAGCTATCTGACCCTGCTGGAGGCCGGCATTGAGTCTGCGGATGTGATCATCGCGGTGACCAGTATGGATGAGCAGAATCTGCTCAGCTGTCTCTTTGCCCGCAAGGCCGGAGGCTGTCACACCATCGCCCGAGTAAGAAATCCCGAATACATAAAGGAAATCAACTATATAAAGGAAGAACTTGGGATCTCCATGATCATTAATCCGGAGTATGCGGCGGCCACAGAGATCGCCCGCCTGCTGCGGTTTCCTTCAGCCATTGAGATCAATACCTTTGCCAAGGGTAAGATCGAACTGCTGAAATTCAAATTGCCGGAGGGCTGCAAGCTCTGCGGCGCTCAGTTAAAGAAAATCGGTTTACTGGTAAATAAGTGTGATGTGCTGATCTGCGCAGTGGAGCGGGGCGGTGAGGTAGTGATCCCCGACGGTAATTTTGAACTGGCAGCGGGAGACCTGGTATCCATTGTCACGTCCCCGGCCAATGCGGCCAGATTTTTCAAACAGATCAATATCGAGACCAATCAGGTGAAGGATGCCATTATTGTAGGTGGCGGAGCGGTATCCTATTATCTGGCCGGCCAGCTTTGTGATATGGGTATCTCCGTGGTGCTCATGGAGAAGGATCATTCCAGATGCGAGGAGCTCAGCGAGCTTTTGCCCAAGGCCCGTATCATCAATGGAGATGAGATTGACCGTGATCTTCTGCTGGAGATCGGTATCCGCGACACGGAGGCCTTCGCGGCGCTCACCGGTATCGATGAGGAGAATATCATGCTTTCCCTCTTTGCAAAGCGTCATTCCAATGCCAAGATTGTCACGAAGGTAAATCGGATCAGCTTTGACGAGATCGTGGATAACATGGATCTGGGCAGTGTGATCTATCCCAGATATATTACATCAGAATACATCATCCAGTATGTCCGCGCCATGCAGAATTCCATTGGCAGTAACGTGGAGACCATGTACAAGCTGATCGGTGACCGGGTGGAGGCGCTGGAGTTCTCTATCCGTGAGGATTCGCCGGTGGTGGGCAAACCACTGATGGAACTGAATTTAAAGCCTAATCTGCTGATCTGCAGTATCAATCATCAGGGGAAGGTTATCACTCCCCGCGGTCAGGATATGATGCAGGTGGGCGATACCGTAGTAGTGGTGACGACCAATCTGGGATTGAACGATGTGAAGGATATACTGAAGTAGGAGAACTGATTCATGAATACCTCAATGGTAAGATATTTACTGTGCCGGATCCTGCAGCTGCAGACTGCATTCCTCGGGCTTCCGGCACTGGTAGGTTTGATATACAGAGAAGAAGCGGGATTGAGTTTTGTGTGGGTCGCTTTGGGGTGCCTATTGCTGGGAACGCTGGGTTCAATAAAAAAACCGACGGACACTTCCTTCTATGCAAAGGAAGGATATATGGTGGTTGCGTTGAGCTGGATCCTGCTCAGCGTTACCGGAGCTATTCCCATGACCCTCAGCGGAGATATTCCTGACTATGTGGATGCCTTGTTTGAGATTACTTCCGGTTTTACAACGACTGGTGCCAGTATTCTGGCTGATGTAGAGAGCTTGTCCCATGCCAGTCTGTTTTGGCGCAGCTTCACCCATTGGGTAGGCGGCATGGGTGTTCTGGTGTTTATGCTGGCGATTATGCCTGCGGTAGGCGGTCAGGGCATGTTTTTGATGCAGGCGGAAAGCCCGGGGCCTTCGGTGGGTAAACTGGTTCCCCGATTGAGAAATACGGCTAAACTGCTGTATGGAATGTATATCGGACTGACGGCGGTAGAGCTGATCATTTTGTTAGTCCAGGGGATGCCGGTTTTTGATGCGGTGACTGCTACGCTGGGAACTGCGGGTACGGGCGGTTTTTCCATTAAGGCAGACAGTATGGCCGGATATTCCATGGGGATTCAGGCTACCATCACGGTATTTATGATTTTGTTCGGAATAAATTTCAATGTGTATTTCCTTTTTCTGTCCGGGAAATTTATCGAGGGCTTGAAATGCGAGGAAATGCGCGCATACCTCGGAGTGATTGCAGCAGCGGTTTTGCTGATTGCGTTAAATATTCGCAGCAGCTTTGCCACATTGTTCGAGGCATTTCACCATGCGGCCTTTCAGGTGGCATCCATCATCACAACCACCGGATATGCGACAGTGGATTTTGATCAATGGCCCGAACTTTCACGGGTGATTTTGGTGCTGATCATGTTTGTGGGTGCCTGCGCCGGCAGTACCGGAGGCGGTATCAAGGTTTCGCGCTTCATGATTATGCTGAAAACGATCCGTAAGGAGCTGGATTGCATTATTCATCCGAGAACGGTAAAAAAAATCCGATTTGAGGGTCAGCCTGTGGAGCATGAGGTGCTTCGCTCTGTCAATGTGTTCTTTATTACATATATGTTTATCTATGCCGGATCGCTGCTGGTGATCAGTTTGGATAATTTTGATTTC
>JAFOFP010000269.1 GCA_017387285.1 Lachnospiraceae bacterium | reverse complement strand
TATTCAAGCTCTTAAAAATAAAAAGAGGCCAGGCCGTCCAAACGTCCTCCACTGTTTCATCAAAAAATGACCGTATTGCCTATTTGTACCAAACCGGCAATAATAGGTGCTTATTGCCGGTTTGGCATTTGTTCACTTTAAGATAGCTCCTCATTATTCATTGGCGCTCCACAACTCAGCATGTCTTTTCTTGTACCCTTCAACACTGATAATCACCATGGCCTCATACCCATTTCGGATAATGCTGATTGGTTCGTTTGTTTCGCTACATACCGCTGACACTTCACCAGTATTCTTCAATTCTTTGATCACAATCGTTCTTGGAATTTTTGCGTACTCCCGCTTGATATCCAGCCTGCCATCCTCCGTACGGTATCGGAGATGTGTGTTGAAAAACTCACTATCCATAATCACCATCTCTGGAGTTCCGTTGCGGGTCACAAAGACAGGTTCTCCGCAGTCCTGGCAGAATTCTACGATACCGGTTGTATCCTTCAGCATGGTGAGCGGAATAAACTTCGGCATGGCACTACCCTCCTCAAATCTCTATTATGGCCTTTTTCTGGCCTCATATTTTCAAAAGGAAAGCACCCACTTATCAAAAGTGAGTGCTTTCTTCGTTTTCGGTTAACCTATGGCAAGGAGTCGTATCGCAACATCAAAAGGTCGACTCGCTCAGCCTTATCCCAATCATTTCCGTAATTCTTTGCCAGAAAATTTAATGTGCGCTCCAACCGCTCCGTTTCCTCGTCTGTTCCGTAGAACCATAGCGTTAACAAGGTATAAAAGCGGTTGTTGATATCCCGATTCAGTTTGGTCATATCAGCCTCATCCAGACAAGTACCATCTGTATGCAGATCCTCAATGATGCTGTTTCGGAATATCAGAAGAGTCAGAGCCTTTGATAGCGCCTGTAATGTTCGCTCATCCATTTCCTCCACCCGCGGCTTCCAGCATGTTTTCAATGAAGATACCATAGCCTCTGGTCGGGTCATTTACAAGGACGTGTGTGACTGCTCCCACAATTCGGCCATTTTGCAAAATCGGACTGCCGCTCATTCCCTGCACAATTCCACCGGTCAGGGCAATCAACTCCGAATCCGTGACAGAAATCACCATGTTCCGGCTGTCCGTGGGATTCGTTATCACGTTCAAAATTTCGATCTCATACTCTTCTACCGCGTCTCCCCAGACATTGGCCCGAATGACAGCTTTTCCCTCTTTCGGCTTTCCCGTTGGGATTGCCGCAGTCAAGGCTACTCCCGGCTCCTCAGCATTCAGTGTCCCGAATATGCCGCACTCCGTGTTGGCGCTCAGCGTTCCCAGCGTCGTTGTTAAATCAAAATCGCCCTTCAGCTCCCCCGCACCGCCGGCAGACCCTTTCTTCACAGCTTTTACAGAGGACGGCAGGATCGTTCCGCTGGAAAATGGCATCAATTGGAGCGTATCCACATCCGTAATTCCATGTCCCAGCGCGCCGAAAGTTCCGCTGACCGGGTCATAATAAGTCATAGTTCCGATTCCCGCCATACTGTCCCGGATCCATGCCCCGATACAAAACACGCCTTTTTCATTCTCTTCCGGATCTACGGAAACGGTCATGTGAACGCCGTCCCGGTGAATTTGCAGATCCGTCGGTTCTCCTTCACTCTTCTGCAGCAATGACTGAAACTGTTCTGTCGAGGTAACGGTTGTGCCGTCGCAGGCTAAAATCACATCTCCCTCTTTCAGCCCACACACTTTGGCCGGACAGCTTTCATCCGGCAGTTTCACGACCAACACACCTCTTGAAAACAGTTTCACGCCGACCGTGTGGCCCACCGGCACCAACATTTGTGCAGATGTGTCTGTATTGGAAACCGCGCCAGCCGCAGAACCACACAGGAGTATTGCCATCAGAAAAAATGTTCCGCTGCGAAAAATCTGCTTGATTGTTTGGATGAATCCTTCCATGTTATTCCACCTCATTTCCATCAGATTGCCGTTTCTTACGGCACGTTTATCATCTGCCGGTTCCAAACAATCAGCCGCAGAAAAAAGAGGATTTTGGACCATGTCATTTATTCCCTTCCGCTGAAAACAGAGCAGAAAAAAGACCTCACAGGCAATTGCCTGTGAGGTTTTCCATAATTTGAATCAATCGTCACGCTTGTTGAAAATCTTGAAAATATCATCAAAGGGATCGGGTTCTGCCTCAACCTCAACCTGAGGAACATCTTCTTCCTTCAGAGGCTCCAACACCACATTGGAAGTACCGATGGGGTTCACCTTAGGAGTAACCACTTCTGCAACGGCGCCCACAGTGGAGGGAGCCTT
>JAFOFP010000040.1 GCA_017387285.1 Lachnospiraceae bacterium | reverse complement strand
CCGCTTCTTAATCCGGAGACCCTAAAGCCCATGGGTTATGAGGATCTTCGCCCTGTATTCTGCGACGAACTGATCAGACAGGAACTGGATGAGAACACGGCATATTTTCCTATTCCCGATGAGATCCGCAGCTTTTATAAAATGTATCGTCCTTCACCGCTGGTGCGGGCTTATTGTCTGGAAGAAAAGCTTCAGACCCCTGCAAAGATTTATTACAAATTTGAGGGAAATAATACCAGCGGCAGTCACAAGTTGAATTCTGCCATTGCTCAGGCGTATTATGCGAAGAATCAGGGACTGAAAGGTGTGACCACGGAGACCGGAGCCGGTCAGTGGGGTACCGCTCTTTCCATGGCTTGTGCTTACCTGGGGCTTGACTGTAAGGTGTTTATGGTAAAGGTTTCCTACGAGCAGAAGCCCTTCCGCAGAGAGGTGATGAGAACCTATGGTGCTTCGGTTACTCCTTCCCCCTCCGAGACCACCAAGGTTGGCCGGGAGATCCTTGAGCGCCACCCCGGAACCGGAGGAAGTCTGGGCTGTGCCATCTCTGAGGCGGTGGAGACTGCCACAAACACAGAGGGGTACCGCTATGTACTGGGCAGTGTGCTCAATCAGGTCATGCTTCATCAGTCAGTCATCGGTCTGGAGACCAAGGCGGCGATGGATAAATACGGTATTGTTCCCGACATGATCATCGGCTGTGCCGGCGGCGGTTCCAACCTGGGCGGACTGATCGCTCCTTTCATGGGCGAGAAGCTGCGGGGTGAGCGGGATTATCGGTTTATCGCCGTAGAGCCGGCGTCCTGTCCCAGTTTTACCCGAGGTAAATTTGCTTATGACTACTGCGATACCGGAATGGTTTGCCCTCTGGCAAAGATGCATACCCTGGGCAGCAACTTTATTCCTTCTTCCAGTCATTCCGGCGGTCTGCGTTATCATGGAATGAATCCGATCCTGTCCCAGCTGTATCATGACGGTCTGATGGAGGCAGTGTCAGTGGAACAGACCTCCGTATTTGAGGCGGCGCAGATGTTTGCCAAGGTGGAAGGTATTCTTCCGGCACCGGAGAGTAGCCACGCTATCCGCGTAGCCATTGACGAGGCATTGAAGTGCAAGGAGACCGGTGAGGAGAAGACCATCGTCTTCGGTCTGACCGGAACCGGATACTTTGATATGGTGGCATATCAGAAATTTAATGACGGCCTGATGCGGGATTATATTCCCACCGATGAAGAACTGCAGAGAGGCTTTGACGGTCTGCCGGTTGTTCCCGGCCATGAGGCATAAGGCGTAAGGGCTGTTATCGGATAGGAAAAACAGACAGTGTGTAAAATGGTGCGGCGGGGGTCTTGGGATCTTCGCCGCATTGTTGGTTTTAGGATTGACTCCAGGCCTGTTTTTGGGAGGAAAGCAGATGCAATGATCTGTTTTAGCAGAAGAACAGAATTCCTCTTGGTCAGTGACCGGATCGAAGATGTGACAATTTTTTCCACGCATTGACAAAGCTTTTTGCACAGGTTATAATTTAAACTGATGAATTTTAGAGCATTTTATGAGTACAAAAGGGGGATGATGATGCACAGAAAGGGGATGAAGACAGCGGCGATTGCATTACTGCTCAGTGGAGCACTGCTGACCTGGGGAGGTCAGGCGGAGCCGGCAAAGGCCGGCAGTGAGGCGTCGGTGGACACTGCGATTGCAGGGATCTGCGTGCCGCTGGACAAGTATTACGAAAAAAAGGAAAATGCGCGGGATGAGCTTTCCGAGTATCTGGCAGCTCAGAAGGGCGATGAGGAAGTGAAGCCGGGTGGCAGTGTACAAGTCGGCGAGGGATATCGCAGGATCAAACAGTTGAGTCTGGAAAATCTTTTGCTGAGAGCAAAAGCGGATACTTATGACCAGCTAAATCGCCTGATTGATCGTTTGGCCGGCAGGGTGGAGATGCCCACGGAAGCACCCACGGAAGCACCTACGGAGGCACCTACGGAGGCACCCACAGAGGCGCCTACGGAAGCACCTACGGAGGCACCCACGGAGGCTCCGACGAAAGAACCTTCACCGTATGAGAATGTTGCGGTGACAGAGATTACCATCGTGGACAGCTTCGTCAATGTGCGCACAGCGCCCTCCACGGTGGATGGCGAGATTGTGGGTCGCATTTACAATCATTGTGCAGCGACGATTTTGGATCGTGTTCAGGGTGAGAACGGACTTTGGTATTATATGGAGTCCGGAAGCGTTAAAGGATATATTAAAGCGGATTATTTTGTGACCGGTGATGCGGCTGAGGAACTGGCGGTTAAGATCGGAAAGATCTTTGCCAGAGTGGATGCCGGAGGCCTTCGTCTGCGAGAAACACCTACCCTGGAGGGTGACAATATTATCACCAACCTGTGGGAAGGCGAAATCTACGCGGTGAAGGAGATCGTGGAGAGCGGAGATCAGTTTGTTCATATTACGCTGGGTAAGGATGATCAGGGTAACGATGTATCCGGTTATGTGGCAAAACAGTATGTGACCGTGTTTGTCGAGTTTGACACGGCAAAGTCTCTGGATGAGATCGCAGCTGAGGAGGCGGCAAAAAAGGCAGCGGCTGAGGCGGCCGAGGAAGCCCGTCGTAAAGCGGAGGAAGAGCGTAAGGCAGCTGAGGAAGCGGCTGAGCGCGCACAGCAGGCAGCTGAGGAGGAGGCCCGCCGCAAAGCTGAGGAGGAGGCCCGCAAGGCGGCTGAGGCAGCAGCGATGGCAGAGCGAAACTCTCTGATCAATTACGCGAAGCAGTTTTTGGGGGTTCCTTATGTGTGGGGAGGCGAGAGTCTGACATACGGTGTGGACTGCTCGGGCTTTACCATGTTGGTTTACGGTCATTATGGATACTCACTCCCTCATTACTCGGTTTATCAGGCAAACTGCGGAACCAGAGTGGGATTGGATCAGATCCGCCCGGGAGATATGCTGTTCTATGCGAGAAACGGTGTGATCTACCATGTGGCGATCTACATTGG
>JAFOFP010000039.1 GCA_017387285.1 Lachnospiraceae bacterium | reverse complement strand
TTGGTCAGCTGCTTGCGCTTGCAGACATTTACCTCAATATCATCGGTCTTTGCATTTTCACCCACTACCATGCCGGCATAGACACGCTCACCTGCACCGATGAAGAGGTTTCCTCTTTCCTGGGCGTTGAACAATCCGTAGGTGATACTCTCACCGTCCTCAAAGGCAATGAGGGATCCGTTTTTGCGGTACTGGATGTCTCCCTTGAAGGGACCGTAGCCGTCGAAGATCTGATTCAACACACCGGTACCCTTGGTATCCGTCAAAAACTCGTCACGATAACCGATCAGACCGCGGGAAGGAATGGTAAACTCCAGACGGGTATTTCCGCCGTTTCCGGCAGTCATATTGAGCAGTTCGCCCTTTCTCTGGCTCAGCTTCTGAATAACGGTTCCGGAGAACTCCTCGTTCACATCCACGTAAGCTCGCTCCATGGGCTCCAGCAGCTTGCCGTTCTCATCCCTCTTGTAAAGCACCTCTGCCTTGCTCACGGCAAATTCAAAACCCTCACGGCGCATATTCTCGATCAACACGGACAGATGCAGTTCTCCTCGGCCGGAGACCTTAAACTGATCCGCATTCTCAGTCTCCTCCACACGGAGGCTGACGTCTGTATTCAGCTCACGGAACAGCCGGTCACGAAGATGGCGGGAAGTCACATACTTGCCCTCCAGACCTGCCAATGGGCTGTCGTTAACCAGAAAATGCATGGCAATGGTAGGCTCCGAAATCTTCTGAAAAGGGATGGCCACCGGATTTTCCGGCGCGCAGAGCGTGTCACCGATATGGATATCCGCAATACCGGAGATGGCCACGATGGCTCCCATGGAAGCCTCGCGAACCTCCACTTTATTTAATCCGTCAAACTCATAGAGCTTGCTGATCTTTACCTTTTTCTGTTTATCAGGCTCGTGGGCGTTGAGCATCATCACTTCCTGATTTACCTTCAGGGTACCGTTGTCGATCTTGCCCACACCGATACGGCCCACATATTCATTGTAATCAATGGTACTGATCAGGATCTGGGTGTCCGCCTCCGGATCGCCCTCGGGAGCGGGAATATAGTTCACAATCGTCTCAAAAAGCGGCTCCATGGATTTGGGCTCATCGTCCGGATCGGTAACCGCATAGCCGTCCCTTGCGGAAGCATAGACAAAGGGGCAGTCAAGCTGCTCGTCGCTGGCCTCCAGATCGATGAGAAGCTCCAGTACCTCGTCAACCACCTCGTCACATCTGGCCTCGGGGCGGTCGATCTTGTTTACGCAGACGATCACCGGCAGTTCCAGCTCCAGCGCCTTCTGCAAAACGAATCTGGTCTGAGGCATCGCGCCCTCAAAGGCATCCACCACCAGAATAACGCCATTTACCATCTTCAGAACACGCTCCACCTCGCCGCCGAAATCCGCATGGCCGGGAGTGTCGATAATATTGATCTTGGTGCTCTTATAGGTAACTGCCGTATTCTTAGAAAGAATCGTGATGCCCCGCTCACGCTCGATATCATTGGAATCCATCACGCGGTCAGCCACCGCCTGATTCTCGCGGAATACACCGCTCTGCTTTAACAACTCATCCACCAGTGTAGTCTTACCGTGGTCTACATGGGCAATGATCGCAATATTTCGAATATCTTCTCTTCTTGTCTTCATCTGATATACCTTCTGTCCGTTCTTTCATTCTTCTTCCAAATATGACCGCAACTTATACAGTTTACCACATTTTCTTCACGCAGACAATCTGTAAAGCATTCAAAATATGATCGATTTTCCCTTGATTTTCCATACATTTTTATCAAATTGATCCCTTCGGACACCAACTCATTTTTCGCCCTTCATGTTTCGCATCATGGCCAGCAGCAGATCCACCACACGCCCGTAGCTCTTGACGCCGTCGCTCTGATTATTAAGCTGAAGATAAGAATTATTCACTTGGGTAGACACCTCAGCCACCTTGCCCTCATACTGATCCCAGAAAGCGCTGTTGGCGATCAGATCCCTCTTTGCCGTGTCACAGAGACTGTCCCTGATCTCCCGGTAAAGTTCCACTTCTCCCGCTCCGTAGAGGGCATTGTTGGCATGGATGTAGGCCAACATGGCACCGCTGTAATTAAACTCCGGATTGTCCGATGCCGTACACGCCAGATAGGCAATAAAATTAGCCTCGTCCTCCCTTGCAAAGCCTTTCAGGTGGGACAGCTCATGGCAAGCTGTGGCAGGAATATTGTAATCAGTCATCTCCCGGTTATAATTTGCCTCAATGGTAAAAGGGGAATAAATTCCGGACAGCTGCTGGACAGACAATATCCAGGATACGGTCACCGGTTTGGGCTGAGGATAATAACCGGCCAGAGAAGGGTACTTCTCCCCTGCCGCCTGCATGGCCTTCACGGTCTCCTCTCCCATATCCGCCGTCAACAGCATACAGCCGTCCTCCACGGACAGCTCTTTCGCCGCCTCATTGACCTGATCCACCAGATAACGACAAAGCTGCTCCAATTCCTCCACCGAGGATTTTCTGACAGAGAATCCCTCCATGGCAGAAAACGAAATCGCATAATAATTGATACCGCAGGTCATGGTATAAACCATCAGCAGAACCGCCGCCGTGGTCAATATTTTGTGAATCCACCGGCCAAACAGAATAAACCCGCTTTCCTGTTTTTTCACTGTTTTATAAACAGAAGAAAGGGTAATCCACAACACCCAGAGGATCAGTATGTACAGCCCAAACTCCACTACAGAAACGGGAACCACAGACATCAATCTTCCGATGGTATTTACGTAAATGGGATATATATTTCTCGTATACCAAGTACCAAACCAAGTGGTTTTTCGGGCAAGCAGCTGCAGAATCACTGTGATCAGTGCAGGAATAATCATCCAAAGGGCCTTTTTCAGCACGACTCCTATCTTGATTGTACTCTTTTTCTTCTTGCGTGTCTTCCCCATGTGTGGTTTCCTCTCGTCAGTTTTTTCGTGTTTGCTTCAGCAGTCGGAATTTATATTATTTATACCGTTTTAATTCGTTTCTCTATATCAGCATTATTTTAGCAGATTCTCATCACCTTTGACAACCGTTATTTGTTGCACACCTGTGAAATCTCTGTTAAACTATGCTCGGCAGGGCTGTTTCAAATGACGGTTATGATTCCCGCCGTTTAAAACAACCCCCATCGACACAAACAATCAGGAGGACTCCCATGGAACAGCTCTATGTTTTCGGTACCGGCAACGCAGCCGTGACCCATTGCTATAATACCTGCTTTGCCATCCGCGACGGCGAGGAATATTTCATGGTGGATGCCGGAGGCGGCAACGGCATCCTGCGTATTCTGGAGGACATGCAGGTCCCCCTCGCAAACATCCATCATATCTTTGTGACCCACGAGCACAACGATCACATTCTCGGTATGGTCTGGATGGTACGGATGATCGCCACCGACATGCTGAAAGGTAAATATGAGGGAACTCTGACCATCTACTGCCATCGCGAGCTGATCGATACCATCAAGACCCTCTGTCAATTGACGATTCAGAAAAAATTCTGCCATCTGTTCGATGACCGCATCCTCTTTGCTGAGGTGACTGATGGATGTACAAAGAACATTCTGGACCATGAGGTGACTTTCTTTGATATTCTATCCACCAAGGCAAAACAGTTCGGCTTTGCATTCCGACTGAATGACGGCCAAAAGCTGGTGTGCGCAGGTGATGAACCGGTAAACCCCGGGCGTTTTGCTTATCTTGAAGGTGCCCACTGGCTGCTGACAGAAGCTTTTTGCCTCTACGGGGACAGAGACCGATTCAATCCATACGAAAAGCACCACAGCACCGTGAAAGATGCTGCAGTGCTTGCTGAGGCAAACCACGTTCCCAATTTGGTTCTCTGGCACACGGAGGATAAAACCATCGCCACCAGAAAAGAAATGTATACCGCTGAGGGGCAGATATATTATCATGGCCGACTGTTTGTGCCGGATGATGGGGAGGTTATCCAGCTGGGGTGACTGATAGCTGAATGAATGCGTTATTTTCTATTTGAAACACTAATCCCTGCAGTAATCAGAGCAAACGCCGCCAGATACTGCCACTTCCATATATTCTCGCCCAGCAATACTGTACCAAACACAGCGGCAAAAACAGGCTCCGCAAACTTGATGATAAACAGCTTCGACAGTTCTCCCTGTTTAACTGTGCCGTACCACAGACAATAGCTGATCACTGATGCCGCGCAAATGCAGATCATGATCCACAGCGAATGTCCCATATCCACGCTGCCTCTCAGCACAACACCCACAACAAGAAGAACCACACCGCCAAACAGTTGGGACAATCCGGTGGTAGCGATGGGATCAACGGTCCTGAACAGCTTTTTGCCGATCACATTGGAAAATACGGTGCAAAACGATGCTGCAATAATCAGCAAATCCCCCACGTTTATATGTACTCCGCCGGAGTCCGCATTGATCACTACGATCCCGGCAAAACCCAGAAGCACACCCACAAGCTTAGGCGCAGTCAATCTGTCCTCCTTGACAAACAGTGCGGAGAAGCAGACGTAAAACAGCGCCCCCAGCTGTTTTAATATTGCTGTCTTTGATCCCTCGGTGATGCTCAGCCCCAGATAGGTGAAGCTATAGTGAAGGATAATCGCAAACAGTCCGACCAGCAATACCGATGCAACCGATTGCCTTGCCTGAATTAGCGCAGACCTCTTTCGCGCAAATGTCCATCCGCTGATCAACAGACCACAGACCGTAAATCGTATTCCGGCAAACAGCAGAATATCCCCCGTCGTAATTACGCTGTATGTACGAAAGCCCAGCTTTACCAGAGGAAACAGTGCTCCCCACAGCACCATAACCAGAAGAGCCTTCGCCATCATTTTCTGTCCTTTATTCAACGATCAAAACCACCTTACCGATATTCTGACCCTGCTCCAAAATATCCTGGGCCTCGTTTGCCTGCTCCAAAGGAAGTATTTTGTAGATAGAAGGCTTAAGTTCACCGCTCTCCAGTTTAGGCCAAACACGCTCCACCAACTCGCTGAGCAACTGTGCCTTCTCCTCGGAGGAACGCTTTCTCAGCATGCTTCCTACCAGATGGAGACCCTTGGTCAGCAGTGGCCTCAGTTTCACGTTGGTTTCTATTCCCGCAAGGGTGGAGATCACTACCCAATAGCCGCCCTCCGCCATATAAGGAAGGCTTTCTCCCAGCGTTGTTCCACATAAGCAGTCCATGGTCATGTTTACCGGTCTTCCCATTTCCTCCTCTGCTCTCAAAACCGCAGCCACGTCTTCCTTCACCGAATTAATGACGATATCTGCGTTCAGATGCTTGATGTTCTCAGCGATCTCATCAGACAGCACAGAGGTGATTACCCTCGCACCGAATGCCTTTGCCATAGGGATGGCAACACTGGCCAGGCCGCTGGCTCCCGCAGGAATAAATGCAGTCTGTCCCTCCTGCAAATGTCCTTCATAAAACAGATTCAAATAAGAGGTTGCATATGCCTCCGGCAATGTCGAAGCCTGTGCATAAGTCAGATTCTTCGGCATAGGCATTACCATTCCCGCCGGTGCGCAGACATACTCTGCATAGCCACCGCCACCAAGCAGTGCACACACATCGTCTCCAAGATTAAATTTACCCTCTTTTTCTGCTTCTTCGCCCATAGCTGCTACCTTGCCGGCCACCTCAAGTCCGGGCCATTCCGGCCAGCCCTTGGGTGAAGGGTAGGTTCCCTTTCTCTGAAGCAGGTCAGCACGGTTAATGCCGATGGCTTTCACCTCGATCAATATTTCTCCGGCCTTCGGCGCAGGTTTTTCCACCTCAGTCATCACCAGCCGCTCATTTTTTACCAACATTGCTTTCATTTTTCTTCCTCCTTCTTGTATGATGTTTATAGAAGTAACAACAACATATTCTTTTCATTTTTCTTGATCCGCGGTTTTCTGAAATTGTTTATAAAACTGAATGTTGCCGGAGCCTTTCTCTCTGAGTACGTCCTAAATCATAGCGATTTTTACAACAACGCGATCACCACGGCAGAAATTCAGACCCTTTTAACTTAAGAATAGCCTCTGCAAAATAATAATCACCATAGATAATAGGCATGGGTCTGCTTCCATACCGCTCCGTCCCATTTTGAAGGATGGAATCCTCCGACTTCTCCCAGTTGCACCACATTCTCTCCAGTGTCCTGAGCATGTCAATTGCCGCCGAAAGATAAAATGCTTTTTCATTCTCCGGAACATATTTAGCTATCTCGATCAGCCCGCAGGCTGTAATCGCACCTGCAGTTGAATCATAGCAAATCGGCTCCTTCGGCGCGCGAAAATCAACCAATGGTAACCATTTTGTCGTTGCAGTATTTGCGATAAAATAGTGGGCCACCTTCTTTGCTGTCTCCAGATATTTTTCTTCACCCGTATGAATATAAGAAAGGACGAACCCGTAAACTGCCCATGAAACACCGCGTGACCAACTGGAGCCAACGCCATATCCCTGTCCGGCCAAGGTTTCAATCACTTCCGGCTTATCCGTATAATGAGAAACAATATGTGCGACAGATCCGTCCGCGCGAACGTGACCATACATTGCCATATCGGCATGACGTTTGGCTATTTTCTCGAACCGCCCGTCTCCTGTTTCTCTACTTGCCCAGTATAGCAGCGGAAGATTCATCATCGTGTCAATAATCGTCCATCCGGCTTTATCTGCACCATTCCAGGCGACCAGAAAATCACCATCAATATTGTATCTTCCCATCAATATTTGTGCTGCCAAGAGATTTCGATTCATCGATTTTTCATCTCCTGTGAGCTGATATGATGCCCCGGACATAATATGCCACATAAATCCTACGTCGTGATGGAGGTCATTCATATATTTAAAGGCTTCGTCCATCGTCTCTTCCGCTTTCTGAGCAGTAGCCTTGTAGCATTCTTTTCCCGTTCCTGCATACATCAGCCACATCAGGCCACCCCAGAAACCATTTGTCCACCAGGTAATTTTTTCTCCTTCGGTGCAGCTGTCATGAATACCCTCGCATGTAGTATAAGGAATTTTGTCATAGCTTCTCAATGCCGTATACGAAAGTTTCTCATCCAACTTATCCCAAATTTCATCGATCCACTGCTGATTCTCTCTGATTATTGTTTCATAGTTCATACAACGCTTCTCCTTACATGACGTTCCGGTCATTTCGGTTGTTTTCCAATGTAAGCAAGAATTCCTCCATCCACATAGAGAATGTGTCCATTCACAAAGTTGGACGCATCGGATGCCAGAAACACCACCGGTCCCATCAGATCCTCCGGCACTCCCCAGCGAGCCGCCGGGGTCTTCGCCAGGATCGACCGATAAAAAGGACTGGGTGAACCGTCTTCACGCTTGTGCAGAGGCGCGGTCTGAGGCGTCTCAATGTAGCCGGGGCCGATACCGTTGCACTGGATATTGTACTCGCCATACTCGGACGCGATATTCCTCGTCAGCATTTTCAGTCCGCCCTTGGCAGCTGCATATGCTGAAACCGTCTCACGGCCCAGCTCACTCATCATGGAACAGATATTGATGATCTTTCCATGACCCTTTTTGATCATACCGGGAATGACCGCTTTGGACACAATGAACGGCGCGATCAAATCAATATCGATTACCTGTTCAAACTCATTTACGCTCATCTCATGCATGGGGATACGCTTGATAATCCCCGCATTGTTCACCAAGATATCCACGGCTCCCACGGTCTGCTCGATATCCGAAACCATTTTCCGTACGGCTTCCTCATCGGTCACATCGCAGATGTAACCCTTTGCATCGATCCCTTTTTCCGCATATGTTTTGAGTGCGTTGTCCATATGTTCCTGCCCGCGGCAGTTAAACACGATCTTTGCTCCCGCCTTTGCCAGCGCCTCCGCCATGGCAAAGCCGATTCCGTAGGCTGCGCCGGTCACCAGCGCGACCTTACCCTCCAGACTGAACTGATTTAACATATTTTTCGCTCTCCTTTACAGCAGATCCTTGGTCTCAATGAAATCCATATCGGTGAATTCCTGATTCTCGCCACACATTGCCCAAATGAAGGAGTAGTTTCTGGTTCCCACACCGCTGTGGATGGACCAGCTGGGGGAGATCACCGCCTCCTCGTTGTGCATGATGATGTGTCTGGTCTGGGTGGGCTCACCCATCATGTGGAATACCACATCGTTCTCATTCATATCCAGATAGAGATAAACCTCCATACGTCTGTCGTGGGTATGGCAGGGCATGGTATTCCAGTTGGAGCCCACCTCAAGCTGAGTCAGACCCATGGCCAGCTGACAGCTCTTCATCACCTCGGGGTGAATGTACTGGTTGATCACGCGCTTATTGCACTCCTCAACGGAACCGCAGGGCACCTTCTTCGCCTTAGTGATATCGATCTTCACGGTAGGGTATGTAGTGTGTGCGGGACAAGAGCTCACATAGAATTTCGCGGGAACCGATGCATCCTCGCTCTTGAAGGTGATCTCCTTATTGCCCATGCCGATATAGATACCATCTCTGGGATTCATCACATACTCAACTCCGTCCACGGAGATCACGCCCTTGCCGCCGATGTTGATGCAGCCCATCTCTCTTCTCTGGAGGAAATAATCTGCTGCCAGTTCCTTGCCTGCTTCCAGTGTGAGCGTCTCGCTTACAGGAATAACTCCTGCGGTGATGATACGGTCGATATGGCTGTAAACCATCTTGACATTATCCGGGGTAAATAACCCAGTAATATGAAACTCCTCCCGAAGTCTCTCTGTTGTATAAAACTTAACATCCTTTGCGTTTGCTGCCTGACGTACTTCCATTTATTTGCCTCCTATTATCCAGCCTAACGGCAACATTCCTATCCCACCGCTTTCTCTATTCGTTTCGTCAATCCGTTCCTTTCATGGAGAGAGTGCGTCCTCCATCGATCACATAGGTCTGACCCGTGATAAACTTTGCCTTATCCGATACCAAAAATGCCACCAGATCCGCAATATCCTGAGCGGTGCATTTTTCTCCCAGAAGATTTGTTTTCAACGCTCTGTCGCTTCCTCCGTCTTCCTCCGGGCGCATGACAACTCCCGGTGCGACGGAATTCACGTTGATCTTATAAGGCCCCAGTTCCTTAGCCAATGCCTTGGTCAATGACATCACACCTCCCTTGGCCGCGGCATAATCGGTGCAGTTTTTCAGACCATTGATGCCGACAGCGGAAGAAAAATTGATGATCTTACCGCCATCCCCCTGTCTGATCATGATTCTTGCCGCCGCACGGCTGGCATAAAAAGCGCCGTACAGATTCACCTTGAGAACACGATCAATCACATAGTCCTCCTGTTCCACCAGTGGAACATATTTACCGCCTGCAATTCGCGCACTTCCCCCTGCCACATGAATCATCATGTCCAGTCTGCCAAAGTCCTCTGCCGCACAGTTGATCACTTTGTCTACACTTTGGGAGTCAGTTACATCTGCAACATAGCCTTTTGCGATTCCCCCTGCTTCTACAATTCTGTCTACTGTTCTCTGCACAGCATCTTCGCTGATATCGCATACCGCCACGCAGATTCCCGATTTTGCAAGCGTCACTGCCGTTTCACCGCCAATATAGCCACCTGCACCCGTGATAAATGCCACTTTTTTCATCTTCTCTGCCTCTCTGTCCTTTTATGTTTAGACATCATGAGTTGTCAGGGTGATCGTCAGTGCCTATATATGATCTCACCGTCAACAATCGTCAAATCACATCGATAGCCGACACTTCCTGCTATCCGATTGCCTGCTTTGTCGGTCAGTTCAAACGGTTCATCCGTATAATCGAATACCGCAATGTCCGCAGATCTGCCTTCCCGCAGATACCCACACTCATCCTCCATACCGAACACACTCGCCGGTTTTGAGGTCACAGCGCGAAAAATTTCTTCCTCGCTCATCCCCAGTTTCCGGGCAATACTCATGCACATGGTCATTCCATAACGGCCGCCTCGCTTGTAGGCACTCCATTTCGTGATGTCTGTACTGATCACATCCGGTCCTGTACCGCACTCAATCGCCTCTCTGAATATGCTAAAATCCGTATGAACATGGCCTGCCATCCCGGCGTCGATGATCACTCCTCGCTGTTTGGCTCTCTTGACACACGCAAACCCATCCTCCGATACATTATTTTTTCCGCCGTGATAAGCATGCGTCAATATATCGCCTTTCCCGAGACACGCTAACAGCTCTGGCATCGGTATCGGCGAGTTGGATGAATGTACCATGACCAGAAGATTTTTCGAGCGTGCAAAGTCCACAGCTTCTCTCAGCGGACGACTATCTGACACCTCGGAAATTTCCGTGTCAAAGTACACCTTAATCCCAACTGCCTTGTCGCCGTATTTTTGGAGCATTTCCTCTGCCTGAGAAAAATCTGCCGTATTACGCTCAAATTTTACAGATACAAGCACTCGGTTTTTTACCGTAAACGAGTCCAACCGTGCCCTGTCCCCATAGACTCCCGACGCATCCACAGCAGCAGTCACACCGAAAGGCAGACAAGCCATCTCTGTCTGTACGTCGAACTGGGTCGACGAAATCCCCCGCATATGTACATGTCCATCCACAAGACCGGCAGAGACGATTTTTCCTTCCGCATCATACACATAATCCGCATGTTCAGGAATACCGCTGCCAATTCTCAGAATTTTTCCGTTCTTCACACAGACATCGCCATGCGTGAATCGTTCTCCATCCCAAATCCTGCCGTTTTTTATCCAAATCGCTCCCATTTTCTTCTCTTTATCTGTGACCGGGACCCAATGTTCTTCCGCCGTCAACAATAAAATTCTGGCCGGTAATGAAATCCTGAGATGCTAAAAACAGTACCGTTTCAGCAATGTCTCTGGGTGTCCCGCCCCTTCCGCTTTCTCCTAAAAAAGTCATATGATTAAGAATCTTTCCATTGCGGGCTATCGCTCCGGGAGATACACAGTTTACGCAGATATTATACTCCCCCACTTCCATGGCAAGTGCCTTGGTCATACCGATCTGCGCCGCCTTAGCCGCTGCATAGTCCACACGGTCATAAAGACCGCAGACAGCGGCAATTGAGGAGATATTAATGATCTTTCCGTATTTTTCCTTGATCATCGACTTCAAGACTGCCTGAGTGCAATTCATCGTCCCTTTAATATTCGTATCCAGAACGAAATCCAGCGTCTCCGGCTCTGCGTCCACAAACCGTGATAACTTTTTCAATAAGTCCGCACTGCCGCCGGCATTGTTCACCAAAATATCGATCTTGCCGAAGCGACGAATCCCTTCTTCTGCATACGCAAAGATCGCTTTCCGATCCCGGACATCGCAGACTGCAGCCATTGCGGACACGCCCATCCCTTCTATCTCTAACGCAGTCTGCTCAGCATTTTCCCGATTGTAATCACATACGATCACATTCGCTCCTTCTGCTGCAAAACTGAGCGCAATTTCCTTACCGATGTTTTTTCCTGCACCGGTGACCATCACCGTTCTTCCCTCAAATTTCTTCATATCAACCACCTCACAATAGCTTTTTCATGCTCTCCACTGCCATTTTCGCTGTTCTCAGATCGAGCTGTTCCATCGTACTGCCCTCATTAAAATGATCCACACAAAAGATCATGTGCCCGCCGAGGATGGGATTGATGATTCGCGAAAGAGCACCGGCCTTACCATTGGCATGATAACTGACCGGAGTTTTCACCTCTTTTTTCAAGGTCATCATCGTTTTAAAGCTTTCCAGCAACTCGTCCTCATTGGTCGCCGCGGTAACGATCTTAATAATGTCAGGATTTCGTTTTTCCAGGAACAACGCAAGATCCACCACCTGCTCACAAGTCATGGGAATACCTGGATGGCAGGAAAGAAGTACCTCTGCTCCCTTTTCGTGTACTCGCTCGATCAGTTCACATTGCTTTGCAATGATTGCCTCATCCGTGACCACTTCTTTGGGATTTCCTTTTGTAAAAGAAAATTTATCTTCACCGCAAAACACGTTTTTCGAAGGTACATGGAAGGTATATCCCTGCATATCGATACCTGCTGCTCCGGCATCTACCGCTCTCAAAAAGCTGGCGATCCGCTCATCCTCGGAATACCCCGCATCTGACCAATCGAATTTTTTGTTATAGTTCAACGCAAGTACCGGGAGACCGGAAGCACCGATAATAGACCTCAATGTTTCTGTATCTGTCTTTTCCAGACAGGACATATGCAGATCGATCATCCCTGCACCGTCATACATGCAATTTTTCATCTCAGCCACTGCCGCCTTTTCTGTGCGTTCCCGCACCACCCCCGCCAACACCGGTGCCTGTAAACCCGCTAATGATCGTTTCATATCCATCTCCATTTCACTGATTTAATCAAAAAGATACCAATGCCTCCTGTATCAATCCCAGTAAGGCATTGGTATCCATGATATCAGGAATTTACTTTCATCCCTAATTGATTAATTTGCCATATAACGGTTATATGCCGCCTGTTTTACTGCAACCAGTTCATCCGTATGATAAGACTTCATCGTATCAAGATACTTCTGCCATACTGCATCGTCATCAATATCCTCAACACCCATGATGAATTTATGGCACATGGATTTCTTGTAGCTGTCCTGCTCGGTGCTGTACTGATCCAGAGTTTCCTGCTCTTCCGCCGTATGAACTACGTCGGGGTAAGTAGGCATGGTACAGTAAGGAGCTACCTTCTCCTTATATCCAAATGTTCGGATTCCCACACTTCCGGTCAGCGCGGAAAGATACTCTCTCATGTCACACAGACCATACTGACCGATGACAACATTGTCATATCTCCACTGGGTGGTGATTCCCTCCGTTCCATCGGGATAGGTTGCTGTGTAGGTGCCATCCTCATTGAGGAAGAAAGTCTCGCCCTCAGGGCCATAGGTAAACGCTCTGCCGTAGAGGCCGGTTCCCTCTGCCACTTCCTCTGTCGCAAAGGCGATATCCACCCACTTGCAGATTTCCTCCACGTAAGGGCTGTTTGCATTGATAGCGAATGACCTTTCATTCTTCACCGGCTTGACAGCGCGGCATTCAGGGGTGTCCCCCTCATTCATTACCAACGGACTCAGAGTTCCGATATGGAGTTCGCCGTCGGAGAACATCTCTGCTGTTACGGAGGTAGCGCACTCAGCCCAGAAAATGCCGGTGCCTTCCTGGATTAATCCCAGTATTGCGTTATTATCCAGTGTATTGTACTCCTTATGAAGCAAACCTTCCTCATACAGCTTGTTCATATACTTCAGATACTCACGGTACTGCTCTGTCGTGTAGGAATCCACGATCACTCCATCCGAACCTACACAGTAATCCAGAACGGGATACTCACCAAACGCGGGGAAAATCACCGCTGCAGCATACTCTTTTCCACTCTTGAGGCTGACGGTCAAAGGAGCTGCTCCATTGTTCAGATCGCGGCACTTCACCAGCAGATCATAGAACTCTTCAAGGGTGGTAGGCTCCTCCAGATTGTTCTTCTCCAGTAAATCGGAAGAGTAATGCAGTCTGCTCATGGTCAATCCGTTGGTGTACTCAACACGGGGCAGAGCATAAATTCCGCCGTCTTCCTGCACACTGATCTTATACATATCGGGGTAGTCTTCCATCGCCTGAGTCAGATTGGGCATAATATCCAGGTAATCCTGATAATTTACCAGCATCTGACCGAGAACGCCGTACTCGTATAAGTTGGACGCGGTCAGGCCTTCCATAAACATATCGGGCCAGTCATTGCTCGCCAGATAAACGTTAAACTGATCCTTGTCAATGCTGATCAGCTCCACATTGATACCGGTCAACTCTGCCATTCTCTCGTACACCAGACGCTCGGGGTTAGTCATATCCCGATCCACCACTGCTACCTTGATGGTAATGGGCTCATTCACAAGGGGATATGCAGATACTTCCGGTGCCTCGGTGGCTCCCTCGGTGGTTCCCTCGGTAGCTGCCGGTGCCTTGGTCTCCTCATTTCCGGCGGTGGTTTCTGTGGGTGTTGCCGGGGTACAGCCGGCCAAAAGGCCAACCGTCATGACAAACATCAGCAACAGTGCCATGATTCGTTTCTTCATTTCTCGTTTCTCCTCTTTTTCTTTATATTTTAAGCGGTCTTCCGCTTAATTTCAATCACCCTTTGACCGATCCGATCATTACACCCTTAGCAAAATATTTCTGCAGGAATGGATACAATATCATTACCGGCACCGAAGACACCACGATCACCGCATATTTCAGCAGTTGGGCTGTCTTATACATTTCTGCCGCATACTCTTCATCTGCGCCGCCCTCCAGCATGGATGCCATATTCTGTGCCTCGACCAGGATCTTTCTCAAAATCAACTGAAGCGGTTTATACTCCTGTTTGTTAATGTACATCATGGCATTAAAGTAGGAGTTCCAGTGGCTAATGGCAAAATACAGTACCATAACCCCCAAAAGCGCCTGTGACGTGGGAAGGATAATCTGTAGAAAGCACCGGAAAGGCGAACATCCATCGATAGCCGCCGCTTCCTCCAGCTCCTTGGGTATTCCGGAGAAGAAGGTTCGGCAGATGATGCAGTTATACACGCTGAACGCACCCATGATCAGAAGAATGGTTCTGGTATTATAAAGTCCCAGTTTTTGTACTAACAGATAGGTAGGGATCATGCCACCGCTGAAGTACATGGTGAACATGAAAAATCCCATCCAGAAACCTCTGCCCGGTAAACTGTTTTTCGATAACGCATATCCACAGGGCACGGTGACCGTCAGATTGATCATGGTACCCACCACGGTGTAAAAAATAGTATTCAGATAGCCGGTGATGATCTCCGGCTCACGAAACACTCTCTTATACGCGTCAAGGGTAGGACGGACAGGCCATAACCATACGTCTCCACTGGACACCGCAACCGGATCACTGAATGAACTGGAGATTACAAATACAATCGGGTACAACACCAGAAGCACCATAGCGATGACAATCACATAGATGACGAAGAGGACGATCCGGTCTCCCATTGAATGTTTAATCTTTGTCTTTGCTTTTGTTTTCATAAATCCATCACCTCCCGTCACTTAGAACAAACTGGTTTCCGAGGTTTTCTTTGCCACTTGGTTTGCCAGCAGAAGCAGCACAATATTGACCACGTTGTTGAACAGATCCACCGCCGCCGAGAAACTGTAGTTGGTGTTGAGAATGCCTCGTTTATACACATAGGTAGAAATAACTTCCGACGCATTAATGTTGAGATCATTCTGCATCAGATAGATCTTCTCATATCCCACACTGGCCAAGGTGCCGATTCGCATGACCAGCAAGATAATGACTGTTGGCATAATCGTGGGCAGATTCACATATCTGATCCTCTGAAGCAAGGTGGCCCCGTCGATTCTAGCCGCCTCGTGAAGCTGGGGATCCACTGCCGACAGGGCAGCTAAGTAAATGATTGCATTCCATCCCATCTGCTGCCAGACACCGGACCAGACATACAGGTGACTGAAGGCCGACTCCTCCACGATAAAATAGATACTCTCGCCCCCCAGTGCCTTGATAACCTGATTGACAATACCCACGGAAGGAGAAAACAGGATGTGGATCATACCTACCAAGACTACGGTGGAGATAAAGTGAGGCGCATAGAGAATGGTCTGCATGGGCTTACGCACTTTCTCGCTGACCTCATTCAGCATCAGCGCCAGAATAATGGGAATAGGAAAACCAACGACCAGGGAATAAAAGGTAAGGGTCAATGTATTTTCCATCATCATCACGAAATTTGGTCCGGTGACAAAATCCACAAAATGCTTAAATCCTACCCATGGACTTCTGTCATAGCCCAAAACCGGTCGAAAATTCTGGAAAGCCATCTGGATGCCCCGCATAGGCACATACTTAAAGATAGCGATGTAGATAATCGCCGGAAGCATCATGATGTAATACGCCCGGTGTTTCCAGATGCGTTGTCCAAGCTTATTCCAGTTGATTGACAATCGTTTGGACCTAGCAAGATGTGTTGCCACTGTTGTCTGATTTTTCATCAATCGTTCCTCCTGATTCATTTTGATTCGTTATTCGGTTATCCGTGTCCGACTTGTGAATCACCTTCCGGCTCATCACGTTCATTACTCACAGCTTAGCCGTTACCCGTTCCACTGCGCAATAGAACTTTTTTGCATTGGGTTAAAACGCAAAAAAAGACGTTTTATTCCAGACTTTCCCCCTCATTACATCCATTTGCACTTTTTTGTTTTTGCAAAAATTGCACAATACATACCACTGTTATCCATTTGTCATTAAGCATTTTTCATGATATGATATAAGAAAGATATACTTATGCCATCATTAACCGCCGAAAACACAATGATACGCCCCAGGAGAAATACCCATGACCAAGTCAACGCATGTCAAACACTTTATCCATTACCGATATCTGACCCAGCTGATCGTCACCTGTATCGTCTTTCTGATCATTCCTTTTATTCTGATGCTGTACATCATGATGCATCACTCCTATCAGGAACTGCAGACAGAGAACCATGAATTTTATCTCTCTGCCACCAGAGATTACTCCTCCGACTTTCTGACTGAGCTGGACAATCTGCTCACCGTCACCAATCAGATCAGTGTGGACTCTCGGTTAAGCGATACACCTGCCTATGCGTTGAATACCAACCGTCTGGAACTCAACCCCTACTATTTTGCGGAGGGCTGTGACAGCATCTCCTTTTACCGAAATAACAGCAGCCGTACACTGGCCGGCATTTACTATCCTGACCGTGACTGGTTGCTCACCGATTCCTATAAATATACGGCTCGATCCTATGCGATCAACAATCTACTGATCAATGACCAGGCGGTCATCGATGAGCTTTGCGCCTTTTTGACAGACAGCAGCGACCAGAAAATACGCATGTATTCCCTGTTTTCCAAACAGGAACAGACCAAATGCCTCCTGCTGGCTATCCCCACCTATGTGCGATACAACAAATCTCCGGTTCTGATGCTGTATCGGCTGGATGAATCATTTCTGGAACACAGCACTCCCTCGTCTGCTGCCGCAGGCACCTTCCAGTTCTGCGTTTTTGCAGGAGACACCGGTGAGCTGCTCCTTTCCTCCGGCAGCAAAAATATAAACCTTACTACCAGTCCCTTCACACTGGATCCGACGGGAATGGCCTCCGGCAAGGTCTATACACTGGAACAGGACGGTCAGGAATATACCTGTTTTCTCACCTACAGCAAACCTATGAATTATTATTGCGGAATCATCTGTCCCTATAATGAGATCCACCGGGCCATCCTGAACTACTTTGATACCATGAAAACCATTATGTGGGCTACCATTGCCGCGTTGCTTGTCCTTCTTCCCACATTGATCTACATCAATTACAAACCCATTCTGGTTCTGCTGCAAAAGGTTCCCAGACACCCCGGCACCGGAGAACTGGATACCATCGCCTCCGCCATCGACAATATCACCGATGAGCTGAATGAACTGAATCTGCTGCTAAAAGACTATGCTTTGGAGAATATTCTCCGCGGAAAACCCATCAATGAAGCCCTGCTCCACCGCATCGGATTGACCGAGCATGAGGGTCATTTTCAGGTGTATGCCGTGTCCACTCATACCGGTCTCATGACCGCAGAGCGAACTACGCTGACCCGCGAAATCCTTGACCGCTTTGCTGTCCGCGCTCTGATCACAGACATTCTGATGCAAAATATCACCATCATCGTCTGTCTGATCCCACCAAACGGAGGCATCGGCATGACCGAATATCTGCAGTCCTGGTTTAAGGAACATCATCCCGAGGAAACTCTATGTGTGGGAACGGTGGTGGATTCCATCAACGAATTACAGCAATCCTACCTTTCCTCCGGCATCAATGCTTCAGAATCTTCAAAAAATCAGAAGCGGCAGGACGCCAAAAACACTCAGCTGGCAGAAAAAACAACTCAGTTTTCTCAGGAAATTCTGCATTACCTCCAGCAAAACTTTTGTGATCCAAATCTGAGTCAGACCACGGTGGCGGACCATTTCCAGATCTCCACTTATACGCTGAGTCGTCTGTTTAAAAGCCAATTCGGTTTCGGTTTTACCGAATTTATTTCCGGTCAGCGGATGGAGGCAGCCAAACAGCTGCTGCTGACCACAGATGCTCCCATCGGAGAGATTGCTGCTCAGGTAGGTCTGCCCAATCTGAATTATTTTTCGCGGCTGTTCAAGTCCACCTACGGGGTATCACCTTCACAGTATCGGTCGATGAATTAATTCTGCTTTCGATATCGTTTGCCATTCACTTGAGAGCGAACCCACGGTAACACCGTGGGTTCATCTGTTTGACAAGGAACTTTTTCCGATAATTCCCGCGCCAAATCCTCCCCTTGACAGCCCTCTTTATCTGCGCTAAAATTAAACTGTAGAATTTCTGAAGATCTTTTATTTCTATCTTTCTTTTACACATTTGGCGCTTCAGCCATTTTTCAGGAAAAACAAAATATTGAGATGGCAGAGGCGGCATTTCCATGGGCGGCTTCTGTTTACGATGGGGGGAATGCACATGGGAAAGGAAAATGATTTGATGCTGGATTATCTGCGGGATAATCGACGATTTGCTGATCTATTCAACGGAGGATTGTTTGGCGGAGAAGCCATCATAAACGCCGCCGATTTGCAGGAAGGCAGCGAAAATTACACAGAATACAAGAGAAAAGACACCACTGCTACCGGCAGTGTAAAAAATAAAAAAGGGTACACTGTCCCCAGATCACGCGATCTCAAAAAACGCCTCACAACCACCGGTGCTTCGCTTCGCATCTTTGCCATTGAGGAGCAAAGCCACATTGATTACACCATGCCATGGCGGTGTATGAATTGCGATTCGCTGGAATACAGCAGGCAGGTGAGGGATATCCAAACGAGAAATCAGGAATGTCACCCTTATGCAGACGAAAACGAGAAGCTCAGCCGCTTCACCCGGGCTGACCGCCTTGCACCGATCTACACCCTCTGCCTCTATCATGGCACTGACCCGTGGGACGGACCCAGAAGTCTGAAAGATATGATGGACTTCGGCGCAGATCAATTCAGTCCTGCTTTTGAACGCTGCTTCTCCGACTATCCGATGCATCTGATCTGTGTCAATGAGATAAAGGATTTCTCAAAATTCAACACCGGACTAAAAGAACTGTTTGCATTAATGGCCTACCGCAAAGATAAAAAAGGAATGATGAAGTTCCTTGAGAGTCACAAAGAATACCAACATTTAGACAAGGAAACCGCTGAAGTGATCAGCGGCATGATGGGAGTGGAATCGTTTATGGAGAACAAAGAGATGTATGAGGAAGGGGGAAAATATAATATGTGTCAGGCGATCAGAGAATTGTGGAATGATGGATGGAATGAGGGCATCAGTCAAGGTATCAGTCAGGGACTTGAGCAGGGCGTCACCTTGAGTGCCGCCATCTTCCGCACTATCCGGTCAGGAAATTCAGACAATCCGACAATTGCAGAGTTATGTAACTGTACCGTAGAGGAAGTGGAAAATATCCGAAAGGTATTTGACATTTGAGTTTTTTGTTTTGATTCTTTTCGAAAACTCTTCAAACTTTTTTACGGATAATACTTGAAAAAGCTTTCACAATGTTATAGTATTGACTATGATTAGGCGATTTTCGCCCACTAAACATTTTGAGGAAATGTAGTTATGACAATTTCATCTTTACAGAAAGCCAGATATGAGTATAGCCCCAAGCTTCCCGGCATGCTCAGAAACGGCATTGCAGATATCTGCGTTAAAGAAGGCGCAGAGAC